>JANNEK010000112.1:0-13754 GCA_031378605.1 Chitinophagaceae bacterium
ATCAGTCCGGGGCAGATGAATAAGTCAACAGTCAGAAGCCAGAAGCCGGAAACCCTGGCAGGGCCGGGAAGTAAGATCACGATCAAACTGGATGGCAAAAGTTTTGATTTCAATCTATCTATAAACAATACCAGTTCTATATTAGATGCGGCTATGCAGCAGGGAGCAGATCTTCCCTATGCCTGCAAAGGTGGTGTGTGCTGCACTTGTAAAGCAAGGTTAATAGAAGGGCAGGTAAACATGGATGTACATTGGGGACTTGAGCAGGAAGAAATTGAACAGGGATATATATTAACCTGCCAATCGCATCCTAAAACAGAAAAAGTAGTAATCGACTTTGATATAAAGTAAGTATACTAAAAATATTTTCCATTCAATGATAAGTTGTACGTAGGCACGCTTAGCTTATCTCTTAGTAAGGCTTTACAAAAAAAATAATTACAGAATTGGGGTTCATGATAATTGGTTGAATATACCTTCCAATGGGTATACTTCAGTATGTTTTTGATAGATACATTTAAGGGTTATTAATTTTCATTAAACCCTTATTATTTATGAACACAGTAACGAAATGGATGAGTTGGCAAAATGGAATTGATTTGGTAGCCCTCACCAGCCCCGGTCTTCAAATGCCCAATGTAATTATTCATTTGGGCCATCTTGTACACACACCAGTGGGTTCTGCTCCAGCAGGAATGATACTTTGGCAACCAACTGCCAGTGCAGCACCACTTGTATTTGGTTTTGTAGGAACAGATTTATTGATTGGAAATTATTTTGGCCCCAATATTTTTGCAGGTACCCCTTTTCAAACAGCACCTGTGTTAAAAGCTACCATTGATATTCGTATCAACGGTACAAATGCTTATTCCAAATGTGTAGTAGGCAATTATAAGTTTGAGGTGGAGATGGATGAATTTAGTGCACCGTATTTAATAGAGCGCAAACCAGCGGCTATGCCACCTTTTTATCAACAGGGTGTAGAAATCCATGCAAAAAGAGCTTCGCTGAAAGTAAATGGAGAAAACATTCCTATCATTATTCCTTCAGTTGGAATTAGCGGCGGGCCTGCTTCAGTTGTATCGCCGAATGGAGTATATGCGAGGTAAAGGGCTGATCTTAATATTAAACAGGCAACTATAAATCAGTTGTATAAATAGAAGGAATAAAAAACGTAGAATTATAAGTTTTTACACCATTTCAAAAGTTAAAGGATATAATACATTTGCATAATGTCAATACAAAATTAAATTACCTATAAGGGCAATTTAATTTTGAAGTCATAAAATTTCATTAATTTAGAATAAGTTCATAACCGTCGCTTATTATTCTAATAAAATTAATATATGCTGAATTTCAGCCTTTTAATGTATCTAGTTCGTCAGTTTTCATAGCAATATCTACTCCGTATTTACCGTTTGATCATGAATAAAATTCTTTTGTCTTGGATTATATTTTACCTGGTAAACCAAAGGCATAGTTTTGTTGTCTTATATACGAGTTGATACTGTTTTAACCTTAAATATTATATCATGTCATTGCCATTAGAACTTACCGGAGTTTTTGTACAGGATCCGGATACATCTGGATTCACGGCTTTTTTTGCGCAACTTCCTAATATTATCGCAGAGGGGGATACTGAAGAAGAGGCTACAACAAATCTTTTGAATACACTGAGAACAGTTTTCCAACACCAAAAAAATGTTGAGCTTCAACAAAAGGAGTATAGCCCTCAAAGCGTAATAATCACTAAATCTTTCAATTTTGCCATTGCATGACGAGAGCAGATTTTTATGATTGGCTCATTTCTCAAGGATGTTCAATTGAACCATTACCAGAAAATGCAAAAGGCAATGTCATAAAAATAAATGGGCCCAATAGTAATACGTATGTATATTATAATACTCCAATAGACGAACGACCTGTTAAATGTTATTCTGTTTGCACAATTTGTCATCAGTTATACGTGAAGGTCCCTGATCCTTGTAAGGATACTGAAGGGCTCGCAACTTTTATAAAAAATAAGCATTTCCCACCCAGGTAGTAAAGGTGAAAAAAATAATACATGGGACTGTCAAAAAAGACAAACAAAACCAGCCTACAATATCACAAGCACAGACAGCTTTCATAATTTAGGAAATTAGTTGCTTTTTTGATCAGGTTCATTTTTTATCAAGTTTGTCCTTTATTAAAATCATTTGCCATAAAAAATACCAAACAGGCGTTCGTTTTATTAAATTTGCAGAATAAATTAATAACGAATGCCTGTTCAACATTCTGAAGAATTGTTTCAGCAAAAAATTGATGGAGAAATTAAAATTGAACCCAAAGATTGGATGCCTGAAGCCTATCGTAAAACCAATATACGCCAAATCAGCCAACACGCACATAGTGAAATCGTGGGGATGTTACCGGAAGGCAATTGGATAAGTCGCGCGCCTTCATTAAAAAGGAAAGCAATATTATTAGCGAAGGTGCAGGATGAAGCGGGTCATGGCCTTTATTTATATTGTGCTGCAGAAACACTCGGAATGTCGAGAGATGAAATGATGAATGATCTCAATAGCGGAAAAGCTAAATATTCTTCTATTTTTAATTATCCTTCTCTAACATGGGCCGATATGGGGGCGATTGGGTGGCTGGTTGATGGAGCCGCTATACTTAACCAGGTAATGCTTTGCCGAACAAGTTATGGACCGTACGCAAGAGCAATGGTTCGCATATGCAAGGAAGAGAGTTTTCATCAACGACAGGGTTTTGAAATACTTTTAACATTAAGCAGGGGAACTACTGCACAAAAAGAAATGTGTCAGGACGCTATCAATCGCTGGTGGTGGCCCTCTTTAATGATGTTTGGTCCCAAAGACAGTGAAAGCACCAATAGCGATCAAAGTATGAAGTGGAAAATAAAGCGAAAAACAAATGATGAACTTCGGCAGAGTTTTGTTGATATGTGTGTAGAGCAGGTAAAAGTATTAGGAATGAAATTGCCCGACCCTGCATTAAAATGGAACGAAGAAAAAAAACATTTTGATTTTGGAGAAATTAATTGGGATGAATTTTGGAACGTGGTAAAAGGAAATGGACCCTGCAATAAACAACGGCTTGCAGCAAGGAACAAAGCACATGAAGAAGGAGCCTGGGTAAGAGAGGCGGCAATGGCTTATGCAAAAAAGAAAGCCTCCTCCGGTTCGCTGGTGCAGAGAGATGGAACTGTCAGCAAAAAAGTAGCGTGAATGGTAATTGAATAAGCTTAATCGTAATTCACAGTATTAATCAGAGAGTATCATGAATATTAGAATTACAAAATACTATTACGGCGATATCCCCGAAAATAATGCAGGTGGAAGTGAACAACCAGCTACCAGCACCACCGTTTCCGGGGTCGGGGAGTCAGACTGGCCTCTTTGGGAAGTTTTTATTCGTAGCAAGCAGGGCCTCGACCACAAACATGCAGGTAGTTTGCATGCTGCCGATGCACAAATGGCAATTGAAAATGCAAGAGATGTATACACGCGAAGAATGGAAGGAGTGAGTATATGGGTAGTTGAATCAAAATATATTCATGCAACAAATGCAAACGAAGCTGACCAATTGTATGATCCTGCCAGTGATAAAGTATACAGGCATCCTACTTTTTATGTGCTTCCTGACGAGGTGAATCATATGTGAGGAAAGTTTATTGGTTGATAAGTAAACGTTTGCAGCATGAGTGAAAGAGCACATCAAAGTTTTACGGAATTGGACGTTTGGAAAAAGGCCAGAGAGCTAAAAAAGAAATCAGGGAACTCACTCTTTTTTTTCACTTTGAAGAAAAGTTCAAATTAACGGATCAACTTATTCGTTCTTCAAGCAGTGTTAATGCAATATTTGCAGATAGTCGTGGCCGATATACATTTAAGGACCAATTACATTATTGCATAATGGCAAGAGGGTTTTTAAGCGAAACATACAATTATTTATTCGATGTGCCTGACTGCAATTATATTAATGATGAGCGCTTAAATTATTATAAATCAAAAATAGATGAAGCCGAAAGACTATTAAATGGATATATTTCTTATTTAAGGAAACACCTTTAAAATTATCAGAGTGCCGCCAATCAATTTATCAACTCTTCAACTTATCAATTATACCCTCCACCTTGCCGACAGCACCCTTATACTTGCGCAGCGAAATGCGGAATGGTGCGGGCACGGGCCGGTATTGGAACAGGATATTGCCATCACCAATATTTCATTGGATTTACTCGGACAATCAAGAAATTTTTATCAATATGCAGCAGCATTAATCAATCAATCTACCAAACAATCTGAAACTATCGCTTCTGAAGATAGCCTTGCTTACCTGAGAACCGAACGGGAATTTAAAAATTTTTTATTAGTTGAGCAACCAAATGGAGATTGGGGTCAAACCATTTTGCGTCAATTTTTCTTTAGTGCTTATCAACAATTACTCTATAAAAAACTGAAGGATAGTTCTGATGAACAATTGGCTGCTATTGCTATAAAATCTTTAAAAGAAGTGAATTATCATGTTCGTTGGAGTAGAGAATGGATAATACGATTAGGAGATGGCACTGAAGAAAGCCGAAACAGAATAGTAAGAGCTATTCAGGAATTATGGAGGTACACGGGTGAATTGTTTATGCCTGCGGATTACGAAGAGAAGGCTTTCACAAATGGTATCGGCGTAAATACAAGTTTATTAAAAAATGATTGGTTAGCTATCATTAATGAGGTTTTTGAGGAGGCAACACTTTCGATCCCTGAAAATATTTATATGCAGAGCGGTGGAAAAGAAGGTATTCACACTGAACATCTTGGTTTTATTCTGACTGATCTACAATATATGCAACGGGTTTATCCGGGAGCAAAATGGTAAGTGAATAAGATGTTCGCTAAGATTATTCAGCCTCCGATTTTGTTATTCAAACGAAAATTAAATTATTCAGTTATTCGTTAGATGATACAATGCTTTAACTTTTATGTATGTTGGATATTGATAAACAGGTATGGAAAATATTAGAAGAAGTAACTGACCCGGAAGTACCAGTACTTACTATTTTAGACTTGGGTATAGTAAGAGCTGTCTTAATAAATGGAAAAACAATTGAAGTAATTATTACACCAACTTATTCAGGTTGCCCTGCTATGGATGTTATTAGCACAGCTATAAGAATGAAACTATTGGAGCATGGTTTTAAATATATTAAAATAAGCTCTGTTCTTTCTCCTGCGTGGACCACCGATTGGATGAGTGAGGAGGGAAAAAGAAAATTATTGGAATATGGTATAGCGCCGCCAAAAACAAGGTCAGATGGTCTCAATATATTCAATGCTTCGCCTGCTTGCCCGCATTGTAAATCCGGCAATACAACAATGATCAGTGAGTTTGGGAGTACGGCTTGTAAGTCATTGTATCAATGTAATGATTGCAAAGAACCATTTGACTATTTTAAATGTCATTAGATTCCGGAATAATTATCTTCACTGACAAAAAATAATTAATGCAGGTTATTTTATTTGAACAAAAAGAAGGTGTAGCCAACATTACGCTTAACAGGCCCGATAAATTAAATGCCTTTAACCGTGAAATGGCTATTGAATTGCAACTATTATTAGACGAATGCAAAAGCAAGTCCATTCGCGCTGTTTATATTACCGGTAATGGAAAAGGATTTAGTGCCGGTCAGGATCTTGCCGAAGTAATAGCTCCTAATGGAACTGGAATGGATAAAATTCTTTCCGAACAGTACAATCCAATTGTAACGCGAATTAAAAAATTAGAAAAACCAGTTATTGCTGCAGTGAATGGAGTAGCTGCCGGTGCCGGTGCCAATATAGCCTTGTGTTGCGATATTGTTATCGCTGCAAACTCAGCTTCGTTTCTACAGGCTTTTTCAAAAATTGGTTTGGTACCAGATAGTGGTGGTACGTTTACGTTGCCTAGATTGATTGGCTGGCAAAAAGCAACTGCCTTGATGATGCTGGGAGAAAAGATTTCTGCAACAGATGCAGAAAAAATGGGAATGATCTACCGTGTTTTACCCGATGAAAATTTTGCAAAGGAAAGCTTCAATATTGCATTGACTCTCGCTAAAATGCCTACCCGAAGTTTGGCTTTTACCAAAAAATTACTACAGCTATCATTTAATACTAGTTTTGAAGAGCAATTACAAAAAGAGGATAGCTACCAACAGCAGGCTGCACTAAGTTCCGATTATCAGGAAGGAGTGCAGGCTTTTTTGGAAAAAAGAAGTCCCGATTTTAAAGGGGAATAAAATGATTACAAGAATTTTCGGCCAAAATAAAATTATTGTATACCCCAATAGGTCATTATCTTCCATAAACATATCAACTTATTAACTATGAGCAACCATATATTAGCAAAAGAGGTAGTAACCCACATGTTGGAAAATGATTTATTTAGTCAATGGATGGGTGTAGACATTATAGAAATAAAAGAAGGTTATAGTAAAATTAGCATGCAGGTGCGTAAGGAAATGGTAAATGGCTTTGGGATTGTTCATGGCGGAATTCCCTTTTCGTTGGCAGATAGTGCTTTTGCTTTTGCGTGTAACAACCGAAATAATTTATCTGTTGCATTGGATTGTGCAATTACCTTTACCAAAGCTATTAATAATGGAGATGTATTAACGGCTGAAGCAAAAGAAATACATAATGGTAGAAGTACAGGGGTTTATTTAATTACCCTCACCAATCAGCTCGATCAACAGGTGGCACTTTTTAAAGGAACCTGTTTTCGTACAGCAAAAAAATTAATTGCGTCTGGATCTCTTTAGTTCAGGGTTTAAAAGTTCAAGAAGCTGTTTGAATTAGTTAATTAGAATCCATTGGTGAATGTTTAATGTGCAAAGCGAAGTGAATTTTAAAGCCATTTTCAATAGCTTTCTGTGAAAAAATTATCAAAACCACTGCAAAGGACTTTCCAGTTAAAATTAATTAACTCAAACTGATTCTTAAGATTATTATCTGTATTGAAACATTTTAGAAAAAAAAGCTTGAATTCATGTCCCACAAGGACATCTCATGGGTAGCATTAAATAAAAGGAGCATTACGTTCCATAGGAACGTTTCGTGCAAATGTAATAGCATTATTCGCCATGTGCAACAATTCTAAGAAATAGAAAATCTTTTGTTTTGATTTTATCCCATAAGCAAAACTCATTCGAATCGCTGAAATGATTGATGTGATTGATATCTTTCTGGCATGAGACGTTCCTAGGAAACGTAATGCTATGTTTTTTTTCATTTACCTACGAATTATCCTTATGGGGCAAAACAGCTTCTAAGAATTTTTTACTTCCTGTGAATCCAAAATAAATTCATAAAAACTTAAACGAGTAAAATATTAAACTCCAGTGCCATGATCTATCAATTCAAAAAATTTATTCCCGTTGTTCACGAATCAAGTTTTGTACATCCGCTGGCAGCAGTAACCGGCAATGTTCTTATTGGTAAAAATTGTTATATCGGCCCGGGTGCAGCATTGCGGGGTGACTGGGGAATGATTATTTTGGAAGATGGCTGTAATGTGCAGGAAAATTGTACGATCCATATGTTTCCAGGGTTAACTGTTTTATTAAAAGAAGGTGCGCATATTGGTCATGGTGCAGTGATACATGGAGCAACCATTGGAAAAAATTGTTTGATAGGTATGAATACCGTCATTATGGACAGGGTATTAGTAGGTGATGAATGCATCGTTGGCGCATTAAGTTTTATTAAAGCAGATGAACAATTTGCTGATAGAAGTTTGATTGCAGGCAATCCGGCAAAAAAAATAAATGATGTTAGTGATGAAATGATTGCCTGGAAAACGATGGGAACCAAACTTTACCAGGCCCTGCCAAAAGAGATGCAGGATCATTGGCTTCCTTGTGAACCCCTTAGAGAACTTGAAGCAGGGCGACCTTCGCAGGAAATTTTATTCAAAACCTGGAATGAACTAAAGAAAAAGGAAGTGTAAAATGAAGAAAACAAAATATAATAAATATCCAAATTATGAATTACGTTTTGTTCCCTTCATTTGTTACTCATATGTTAGCTGCTACGTTTTCATGTATCCTCGCACGATCGCGGGAAATTTTTTTACCTCTGAAAAATAAATATAAATTTAAAAAAAGCATAATCCCAAGGTAAATACAAAAGCCACCTATCTTAGTGCTTAATGTTTCAACCATAGTTCTGTTATCAATAATATCATAAGCAATTTCCATAATCAGGAATGCGTATCCTAAATTCAAGAGATAAAAACCTGTTTCAAATAATTTGTTGGTGGATAACGCTATTTCAGTTTTGCCACGAAAAATTTCAAGCATAAATATTTTACTATTTTTGAAAAGAGTATGCGCCACATACCAGGTAAGTAAAATAACCAATGGCAGGTAAATTAAGTAAGCAAGAAAATTTAAGGAAGTTTTCATATACTATATTTTATGGTGATGAATTGATTTTTTGTAGTTGCTTAATAAATAAATTACGATCATATTAAAAAAGTGAATTAGTGCAAGTGAAAGTAATATTCGTCCGGTCATTATTCCAATACTTGACACAAGTTCTTCGTACGAATAAATTGATTTCCAAAAACGGATCATCAGGGAGGCATAACCTAAGTTGAGGAGGTAATAACCGGTTAATAAAATTTTATTGATCGAATCAGTGGTTGACTCGTCGCCGGCAAGCAGGTTAAGAATATAAACCCTTCCGTTCTTATAAAATACTTTTCCAACATGTACGGTTACAAAATAAGTAATCAGCAGATAAATAGTATAAGCGAGAATATTCATATGAGTTGTTTTTCAAACCCTGCCTTTCCACGTTTCTCTTCACTTCACAAAAATAATCATGTTTTCCGTATTTTCAAATATTTCTGAAAGATAAATTTATTATTCAGGTTCTGCTTCCATATTACTACTGGTTGGGGGATACTGCCTACTTATAAAGTTCCCAACCATCAACCGTATCTTTACCGATCAATGGATAAGAATTTCATCGATTATATCAGAGTTTTTGTTCGCAGTGGACATGGTGGCGAGGGAAGCAGGCATTTTATGCGTACAAAATTTAATGCCATGGCTGGTCCTGATGGTGGGGATGGTGGACGAGGCGGCCATATCATTTTAAGAGGTAATAAAAACGTATGGACTCTTTTGCATCTGCGTTATATGAAAAATGTACATGCCGATAATGGAGAAGGAGGTAGTGGCAATAATTGTACAGGAAGATCTGGCAAAGACGTATATATAGATGTACCCCTGGGTACGGTTGCAAAAGATGATGAAACAGGATTATTAGAAGCAGAGATACTGGAAGACGGGCAGGAAATGATTTGGATAAAAGGTGGCAGGGGTGGCCTTGGTAATACTAATTTTGCTACGCCTACTAACCAGGCTCCCGAGCATGCACAACCGGGAGAGCCGGGATCAGAATCCTGGAAAATTCTTGAACTAAAAGTACTCGCCGATGTTGGTTTGGTAGGATTTCCCAATGCAGGCAAATCAACACTCTTATCTGTTCTAACAGCAGCAAGGCCCAAGATAGCCGATTATGCTTTTACAACACTTACACCACAATTAGGTATGGTGGAGTACAGGGATGGAAGAAGTTTTTGTATTGCCGATTTGCCCGGCATTATTGAAGGAGCCGCTGAAGGAAAAGGATTGGGCCATCGTTTCCTCAGGCATATAGAACGTAACCCGGTGTTACTTTTTTTAATACCCGCTGATAGCAATGATCATAAAAAAGATTTTGATATACTTGTAAATGAGTTAAAGGAATACAATCCCGAACTTTTACATAAACAGTTTATTATTGGAATCAGCAAAAGCGATATGCTGGATGAGGAGTTGAAAGCAGCTATTTTAAAAGAATTACCCTCAGGCCTCACAGTTATATTTTTCTCTTCTGTTACCCAGCAGGGAATTCAACAGTTAAAAGACCTGTTGTGGAAAGTATTAAACCAGGAAGAAGTTATAAAGAAATAAGTCAATCGAAAAGACATAGATCTTATAATAAGGAGTGGATAGGCAAACCGATAACTTTATACTTATTTCGTAACAATTAAAGATTAATCCTACATTCATCACACTAAAAACGATCGTCATGGAAGAAAGCAGCGCTCCAATTGATTTATTGTATGATGTTGAAGATGAATTAAGGCTCGAGCCTGCCTCCACCGGGCAGCGTTTTATTAATTTTATTGTAGATTATATCATTGCGATAGGAGTATATTATGGAATTATCTTTTTGCTGGCAGTAATTGGCTCTATAGATGAAAACAGTTTGTTGTTAACCCCTTTTGTCAATCTTCTTTTCTCTGTTGTAATAATGGTGTTTACCTATACACTAATTGAATTTTTATCAAAAGGAAAATCGCTGGGTAAGCTCATTACAAAAACAAGGGCCGTTAAAAATAATGGAAGCCATTTAACTTTTAAAGACGCCTTGCTTCGGTCTTTGATAAGATTTGTTCCCTTTGAACCTTTCAGCGGATTTGGTACATATACCTGGCATGATCAATGGACCGATACAATGGTTTCGAAAGAACAATAAAAAAAGAAATTATTTTTTTATCATGAATCATGCAGACCAGCATACTAAAACCGAAAACGTTCAATTTCCAGAAAAAAATTACCGGATGAAAAAATTACAACCTGCTCTGTTGCTTTTGTCAGCAATCCTGATCTTTAATGCTACTTGTTTCTCTCAAAAAAATAGTAGTAAAAGGCATTTGAACAAGTATGTACCCGACGATCAAAAATTATATAACACGATTGTTTATTGGGATAGTATTTTTTTTGAAGCGTATAATACCTGTGCGCTTAACCTTGATAAATACGCAACCTTTTTTTCTGATAGCATAGAATTTTATCACGACCAGGGGGGATTGATGACTTCTAAGCCAGACATTATTGAAGCAACAAAAAGAAATGTATGTGGTAAAGTAACAAGAGAACTCATAAAAGGAAGTATAGAAGTATATCCAATCAATAATTACGGAGCAGTCGAAATTGGGTTCCATAAATTTCATAATAACCAGGAAAAAGCGGGTACCGCTTCAAAAGTAGGGAGGTTTGTTATTATTTGGCAAAATAAAAATAATGACTGGAAAATAACCAGGGTAATCAGCCTTCATTAGTTTAGTAGAGTCGTGTAGTTTCTACCATTTTAATTATTTATATTTTTTAAATGACTACTAAAGAGCATGGCTATCTGAAGTGGGGGAAATAGAAATCCGTCCGCTCCGGCCAACCGAAGCCAAATTGAAAAACAAAAAGTTGAAACACGGCTTCCGTCTGCCCAGCCTTTGCAAATACCCATGTTGTACGCATATTCCTTTCCGTTGTTATGTATAATGTGGGCTGATTTGTACCGAAAGATGGTTGCAGTGTGTGGGGCTTGTGTGCCTGACGTGCAGCGTTGCCTTGCTAAAGCGTCAACATTAACATATTTCTAAAATTATTTTGTAGTTGCTATTTTATGGAACTTCTTATTTCTTTCCTTGAAGTAATGTTTCACGCTTTTGTTTTGTCTCGGGAATGACCTTTAACGACAACGTTTTTTTGTAATTCGATATCGCTTTTAATTTATTTCCTTTTGCCAAGTACAAATCGCCTAATCCGTCATAACAATTGGCTGATTCGGGAGAGTTTGTAATATTCAGTTTAAACAACGCTTCTGCTTTAATAAACTGTTTTTTGATCAACATATGGTATCCAAGATTATTAACCTGGTTTTCATCTGGTTTAATGAGATAGCCAATTTGATCAGAAACATTATTATAGTGAGTTACTAATAAAGAATCCAATTTAAAATCGGGATCGTCTAATTCACTATCATAAATTTTAAGTTTGTAATAATCAAAAATAATACGGAGGGCATCATACTCCCCGATCAACCGGACGGAACTGTGATCGTCATTTTCATAAAATGCGTGCCGGAAACGCAATTGATTTGTTTTGTTTTTAAAAATAGCTGCAATAAATTCCAGATTACTACGAATAAGTTCAGTACCCTCAGTAGTATCTTTTTGAACTGCCAGCGTATCCATTCCTCTTTCCATTCGGTTTGCCATTGCCATAAATAAGGTTTTCCCTTTATAATTCTTATTTGCTAAAGTCATCTTTGCTTCTGTTACAATTTGCTGATTGTTCCACCATAAAGCGCCATCAAGAGAAACATAGGCATTGAACAGATATGGATGATGTATTAAGGTGTTTACAACAGTAAGGCCGCCAACGGAGTGACCAATAAAGATCTTATAGGAAGCTGTTGGATAATTTGATTCGATGTATGGCATCAATTCCTTTTCCACATAGCGCATAAATTTATTTCCGTTGCCAACAACCCCAGGAGTTTCCTTATCTGTACCAAATGTCAGATCCGTCATTCGGGCAGGATGCAAAATCCCGACTACGATCATTGGCGGACAAAGACCTGCATTACTCATAAATTCCGTTATACTAACGATATTATTAAAATTTGCATCTCCATCTAATAAATAAATTACCGGATAACGTCCTTTGCCGGTATTTTCATTTCCTCCATTGCTGTTTGGAATATGTATCCAAACTTTACGCCGTTTACCTAATATTTTTGATGCTGAGCTTTTTTCAAATCCAACGGTAAAAGGGTTGTTTTCCTGTGCATTGGCACAAAAAGAAAAAAGTAATAATGCGAATGAATAAAAAAATGTTTTCATAGTCTTCTGGCTATTTATTGTGATTTTACTCCTTCGCTGAATATTCCACAAATCAACTATAGTGAAACTTTTAACAGTAACAAAATCTATAGTTATAGTTTCATCTATGGCTGAGGTTGACTCATTTGTTTGTTCTTTAATGAGTTTTGAAAAGTTAATTTCAGTTTGCTTTTCATCATGCGTAATCTTACAATTTACTTTATACCAACTGGCAAAAGAATTGAAATGCGTTAGTTATCCGACGTGATGATAGAGGGCTTGAAGCCTTTTACGACGAGGTAGATGCCCAAGGAAAACTCAAATAGTGCAACCAATACTGCTGATAAACCTGCCATAGAGGAATTTCGCTCAATGAGCCCAAACAACATGGCGATATAACCGGCAACAAGTGGCAAAGCACCAAGTATTCCAATCATTGCAAGACCACGAGGTACAAGGCGTGATTGGTACAAGAGATATCCCAGCAAAAAGTCACAAATAGCTGGCATAAAACTTTGTCCTAGAGTGAAGATGCGGTCATAAAGAGCGACCAATGCATGACTGGTCGCTAAAGTATTTGTTTCGACTCCTGATTGGTGCAAGGTCACGATTGATAAAAGGAATGCAACTCCAACGAATATGGTGCCGGATTCCAGAATACGAGCCGCAACCAAACCAAGTGAGGCACTTTCGTTCTGCTTTCTGAGTACCGGGTACAATACGACGGCAGTACCGATTCCGGCAAGGGCTACGATGATCTCGAGGATACCACCAATGATGACAGGAGTGTCAGAACCAGTGCCAGTGACGTAGCCCGGCAGGTGTATTGATCCATAGAGAGCAACAGTTGGTATGGAGACAAAAGTGAGCAGGTAAAGTACGCCGGCTAACATTGAGGTCTTTCGCAACGAACTCATCGATGGCGGTTTTGTTGATACATCTTTGACGATTGGCGTATTTTTATTTGTAGTCAATTGTAATAATTATTAAAAACTTTTTGTAATATTCGAAATCATTAGAAACATCTCTGTACACTCATTATGAAAAAA
>JANNEK010000126.1:0-45178 GCA_031378605.1 Chitinophagaceae bacterium
AAGCCGAGTAGTACTAATTGCCCGTAAGCTTTAATTTTTTTTATATACAATTTTCATATTTATTATTAATTGTATTGTTACGTTATTCTCATTTACAACTCCCCAATATGTAATTTATTAGCTTTTAGTGATGAGTTTTTGCTTGTGACTATCAGCTTCAATTTCTTATGGTGGTTTTTCCGAGGGTGTTCACCTCTTCCCATACCGAACAGAGAAGTTAAGCCCCTTATGGCCGATGGTACTGCACAACAATGCGGGAGAGTAGGTAGCTGCCATATTTATTGAGCCCTCCGATTTATCGGGGGGCTTTTTTTTGCCTTGACTATTATTAAGGGAGTGATTTTCATACTGAATAGTGAAGTGAATCTGCCAGCTAAGGGGCGATAGTACTGTACAACAATACGACAGGTTAGGTAACTGCCGTATCTATTGAACCCAGGCCTTTTTAGTCGGGGTTTTGTTTTGTCCATAACTCTAGTCGAAAATATTATTCAGACTCCCTTCTTTTACAAGAATTATACTGATAAATTTGAAATTGAAATGAAAGTGGAAGTAAATAGCACTTTTTTTTTGCGTGTTTCAAGATTTCCCTGATAATTTTATTTCTTTAATATTCATTTATTATTTTGAATGGAAGGGTAAAAAATATTGCCATTGTTTTAAACCCACTTGCTGGTAGCGGCCGGGGAATAGTTTTAGCAGAAAAAATTCTTACATCTCTAAAAATAAAGTCTATCCCTTTTCAATTGTTTTCATCTCGCTGGCCTACGGATTTTAATGGATTTTCGGATATATGGATTGTTGGAGGAGATGGTACAATGAATTATTTTATTAATAGCTACCCAACTATTCAATTGCCTCTTGTTTTGTTTCCGGGAGGTTCCGGCAATGACTTCAACTGGATGCTTTACGGCAATAAAAATTTTGAACAGATATTGGAAACCGCATTAACTGCTATACCAAAAAAAGTAGACGCCGGGAAATGCAATGAACATCTTTTCCTAAATTCCTGCGGAACTGGATTTGACGGCTCAGTCGCAAAAAGCCTTACAGGAAAGAGTAAAAAAAAGGGGAAGACTTCATTCTATAAACAAGTAATAAAAAAAATGTTTACTTATGCTGAAATACAATACGAATTTACGAGTGACCTAAAACTTATAAAGGGAAAATTTTTAACTATAAGTATAATGAATGGTATGCGTGCAGGTGGAGGTTTTTATATTGCTCCTATGGCAAGTATTCAAGATGGTTTATTTGAAGTAACGTTTATTAAGCCATTGAGTATATTGAAAAGATTATTTTTCTTACCAATTATCGAAAAAGGTAAACATAAAGGAGCAAGCTTTATTGAGCATTTTCAATCTAAAAAACTTAAAATCACCAGTGATCAACCAATGGATATTCAGCTTGATGGAGAATATTATTCTTCAAAACAAATGAATATAGAATTATTGCCTGGGAAGTTTTTATTTAAATTTTAAAACCTTTAAATCAGCATTCATTTTAAGAAAAGGGTAATAATTTATTCAAATACCTGACGTTTTATTGTTGGTTGTCCTCTATATTACTATTAATTGTAATTACCGGAATATTCGAGTTATAAGAAATCAAATTTTGGGTAAGCTTACTCCACCATCCAGGAAGATTAAATTCTTTTAAGGGATTAGCCAATATAAGATCTGCATTAATTCGTTTTGAAAATTCAAGCGTACTTTTCGCTAAGTTTTTCCCTTCCAGCCAAAAGCATTGTACAGGTATTGTAGATATACTCTGCAATACATCTAATGTTTTATTAAGTATTTGTGCCGCCCTGTTTTCCTCATCGCTTAAACCAACCAGGTACACAGTTGATTTGAAGGAACGAGCCAGCATTGTAGCCATTTTTATTCGTCGAAGAGGAATTTCACCTGTAACAGGCAAAACAATCTTCTTAAAATGACTTACTAAACCTGTAGATCGTATAGCTAATACCGGTACTGCTATTTTGCGGGCTAGCCTGCCTATTGTAACAGAAGACAATACACGATGTATTACGCTGAATTTTGACAATCCCATTACTACAAGGTCCATTTCAAAACGGTGGATATAATCTATTAATTCCAGCGAACGGTCTCCTTTTAGTAAGCTAATCTCTATTGCCACATTGCCACACAGATGCTGCCTGTATTCATTACGCAATTTTTCCAGTTGATGACGGGCATTGGTTAAATGTGCAGTATGATCATAAATAAATAAATTTAAAACAGGCGATTCTTTAACGGCGATCGGCAATGAATCAACTACATATACTAAATGAATATTACATTGAAAAGCATTGGCTAGTTCAACAGCCTTGCTAATGGCCCATTTATCTCGAATACTAAAAGTAACCGGAACTAGAATGTTATGAAGGTTGGCAGACATAAGTATTGATTTTAAAGTGAAAAATGGGTATACTTGATTTTATGCAATTGATAACAAAGAAGTGAAGCTTTGCTCTTCAATTCTTTTAGAAGCAATTGTTCCTAACAGCGTATCCTTCGTGCAAAAACTTACTCCTTTTCCGGCATTGCCAACAATACAACGATCATCCGCACTATCACCAATAACAATGGTATTGCCAATGCGCACATTATATTTTTCACAAGCATACTGTAATACATTGGTTTTGCAATAGGCATGCCCGCAAATACTATCGGGCGATCCAAAAAAACAGGAGGGCATACTTACTTCGCCTGTAGCAATTCCTTCAAAAAATTCCAGGTTATTGGCAATTGAAAAACCAGCGCCGATTTTTTGACGAACATAATTCGTTATCAGCGTATAGCTATTACTGATTATTCCAATAACATATCCTCTATCTTTTAATGCAGTTATTACCGCCTTTGCATCTTCTATTAATTCAATGGTTCCGGCAACCTGCAGCAATTCATCAATCGATTTTCTTTTTAATAAAAGAGCAATACGCTTTGTAAGAATGATTGGATCTTTTTCGGCAAAACGCAAATCTTCAAGCTGGGCGGTAAACTTAAATGCATTGGCACAGCTATCAATAAATCTTCCTTTCCATAACGTATCATCCAAATCAAATATGGCCATTTTGTGAAAAGAAGATAATTGATCCCGCAGCGTTTTATTCATTTCGCGGTTAATAGTTTCCAGCGAGTGAATTTCGGTTTCAATAACTTCCTGCGGATTGAATGATTGTGCTTTTTTAATTATAGCTTTTGATACCTCACTACTCATTTTGCCGAGTGCATCCCAGGGTTTGCTTTTATTTTCTATGTAACCAATATTAACTTCCTTTATTCGGGCTTGCATCAGGTACATGTCCAGCAGAATGCCGATATCTACACCATAATCATTAAAAAAATTAATTTTATCAAAATAATTTTTTCTGCCTGCAATCATTCCGCTAAGCGGTTGAGTGAAATGTGCAATGCCCGGGAAAAAAATATTCAACAATGGCTTCGCAACTAGTTCTGTTACTCTTCCGGCATTACGGGTAAACGTGCCTTTTACAAAATCTGCATCATTCAGCAACAATGGCTCGGTTAAGTGGGTGATTGTTTCTGAAGGGTAAGGGTTAATGTCTGCATCTAAAAAAACAATTATATCGTTTTTTGCATGTTCAATACCATCTTTCATAGATATGCCTTTCCCACGAACAGCACTTTTTATTACTGTTGCACCCGATGTTGCAGCGATAGAGGCCGTTTGATCTTCCGATGTATCATCGACAACAATTACATCATTAACAAGTGGGTGTAGCATTGCAAATAGCACCACTGAAGCAATCGTGTTTTCCTCATTTAATGCAGGTATAATTACACTAACCACTATTGCCTCCTTTTTAAAAAATTATTTTGTTTAGCTACTATCTGATAAACTGTCATTAACGCAATTAACCTTCTTTTTCAAAAGCCGTGCCTGTTGTGTAATGGATTCAAAAATTTAATGAAGTGTGGAAAGATTTTATTCTGAAAGAGACTTGGCGTCAACAGGTTAATGTTTAGTTTTCTTACTATTAATGATAGATTATCATCGTTGGAAAAAAGATGCGGCGGCTTGATAAATTACTATTGTTTAAACACTCTTATTTTTATTTTGAGGTCTTGTGTTTTTATAGATCAACTATCTTAAACAAAATAATTAACCCTGTTTATTAAATGTAAATCATCGTTGAATAGTGGAAAAGGTCTTTTCTTATTTGATAATGCAAGAGAAAATTACATCCGTAAAGAATAAACGCGCTCAATTCTTTTTTAGTATTATTAGTCCAAAGAAATAAAAAATACGATCGATATATAATACGCAACTATAAGTTGGATTATCTTAATTTATAGTTTACCCCGACTAATACATTCTTATGAAATAAAAAATCCTTCTGAAAATTTTCAGAAGGATTTTATTTATTCGATATCTGGAACGATTAATAATCTCTATTGTAACCGCCGCCTCCGCCACCACCACGATCTCCGCGATCGCGATTGTAACCGCCGCCACCGCCGCCGCCGCCCTTGCGATAACCGCCACTGCCGCCGCTGCCGCCACCGCCGAAGCTTCTCTTCTTGAATCCACCGCCTCCACCACCTTGTGGTTTAGGTTGTGCTTCGTTTACGATGATCTTACGACCCATGACTTCACTTTCATACAAGCTACTTAAAGCATTTTGTGCTTCCGTATCCTCGGGCATTTCAACAAATCCGAAGCCTTTACTGCGGCCGCTTACTTTGTCCTTTACGATTTTAGCAGAAGTTACTGAGCCATATTGCTCAAACATGGTTCTAAGATCCTCGTCGGTCATTTGCCAGGAGAGGTTCCCTACGTAGATGTTCATTGTCAAAAAAATTTTTATGTTCTAAATAATACCGATAATGACGATAGTTACAGACATGAACTGAGGAACCAGAAAAAGGTAAAAAACTTCAGAACACGAGAACTAACTACATATCAATTGTGAAGATAGGGGAAATCTATTTTCAAAACAATAAAAAAAATCCGCTTCAATGCCTGTTTCCGGCCTGTTATTTATCTGACAGAATCGAAAGGATCATTTAATCGCTTGCCTGATTGCAAAGTTTCTGGCGGCTCACCCCTCAAAATTTTGAGTATCGGGCTTATGAAAAGATATTGTAAGCTTGTAATAGCTCCTGCATTATAAATGTGCTTTACCCATAAAACAGAACACATTTGAAAAGCAAAAAAACCATACTAAATTCATTTGCCCGGAAATATCGGACTTGGTTTCTAGTTATCAACATGGTAATGTTGTAATTTTTTTTAAAATCTGATAATCGTAAAAGTAAATGCTTCTCGAAAATCAGACCAACACAAAAGCTACATAAAGCGTAAGATACTCGCAAAAAAAAGCTCCGCTAATTTTGCGGAGCTTCTTAAAGTTGTCATCAGGAAAATAAATTATTCGGCTACAACTTCAAAGTCAACTTCTGTTGATTGTCCATTCCCAAAATCGATAGTAGCCTTAAAGGTGCCAAGTTCTTTAACTTCATCGGCTATCGAAATTTTTCTGCGATCAATTTCGTAGCCCTTCTGCTCGCGGATAGCACGGCTGATTTGTAGAGAAGTAATGCTTCCAAAGATCTTTCCGCTGGTACCTGTTTTAGCACCTAACTTCAAGGCTCCTTCTTTCAATTTAGCAACAACTTCATTGATTGCTGCAAGCATCTGATCTTCTTTCTTTTTCAGTTGTTTTCTTTTTTCTTCCAATTGTTTGAGATTAGAAGGACTGGCTTCTACAGCAAATTTTTGTGGAATTAAAAAGTTACGTCCATATCCGTTACGCACTTTTACAATTTCGTTTGCGCCTCCAAGATTGTCAACGTCTTTAATTAAAATAATATCCATTGTTTCTTTTTTGTTCACCCTTTTACCAATCCCCAAAAAGCGGACTGTCACTACCGTTATACCGGTAGATTAGGTGAGGTTTACTTTAAAAGATCTGTTACATAAGGCAATAGTGCCATTTGCCGGGCTTTTTTTACAGCCTGCGATACTTTACGCTGGTACTTCAATGAGTTTCCGGTAATGCGCCGCGGCAATAATTTGCCTTGTTCGTTAAGGAATTTCTTAAGAAACTCGCCGTCTTTGTAGTCGATGTACCGAATACCCATCTTTTTGAAGCGACAATACTTCTTCCGTGGTTTCTCGGTCTTAATCGCTGTCAGGTACTTAATTTCATTTGCTTTTGCCATTGTTAAGCCTCCTGTAATTTTGCGGGTCCTGATTTAACACCACTTTTCTTTCTGGCATTGTACTCGACGGCGTATTTATCGAGTACAGTGAACATGTGACGGAGTATATTCTCGTCGCGAAGCATCTGAATTTTCAGTTGCTCATTGAGGCTGGATGGCGCAGTGTATTCCATTACCCAATAAAGAGCAGTTGTCTTTTTGGCAATGGGGTACGCCAGTGATTTAAGACCCCAGGGATTCTCGTGCACAATACTACCGCCGTTGTCTTTAACGAAGGCAGTGTATTTCTTCTGAGATGCTTTATAATCATCTTCAGAAAGCACAGGGGTAAAAATCACCATCAATTCGTAATTGTTCATGATCCCTGATTAGTTTGTTATTAAAAAAATTGTTTATCCCTTTGTGAATTATATACAAATAAGTACAAATTCGCTTTCGGGGCGGCAAAGATAAGGCAAGCCAGTGGCTTTTAAAGCATTGCTCAGAAGTTTTTTTGAATTAGGAACCCAGCTATAAAACCCTGATTTGGCACCTGTTGTGTCACTCTCTTGTACCACAACAATTCTATTCAACTGGTAGCCGGGTATTTGTAACTCTCTTTACTTTTATTTCTTCCATATGTTTATATCTCAAACTTGATTTTTCTTTTTCAATCCAAATGCCATAAAAGCTCAGGGAGGCGATCAATTTTCATAATTTTTAAAACATTGATTACACCCATCAGTCAGACAAAAATCTAAATTTTAAAATGAATAGTTAATCGGTTTGAATCTGACAATTTTACCTGTTTCTCCTTGTTTTGGTATACTGGCATTTTCTTTGAACATTGCGGTTCGGGAAGTTTATTGTTTCTAGTTTGTGGTTTATGGTTATAGAATTTGTAAAATACTTTAAGACATTGATTGTTCTTTACATTCAGAAATATACTACGTATAACGAACGATAAACTCCAACAGCAGTAAATAGTTTTTACACATCCAAATAAATAATTATGCAAAAAGGAAGTATTCGGGTTCAAACAGAAAATATTTTCCCCATCATTAAGAAATTCTTGTATAGTGATCATGAAATTTTCTTACGGGAATTAATCAGCAATGCTGTTGACGCCACTCAAAAATTAAAAACACTTGCTTCTATCGGAGAAGCCAAGGGTGAACTGGGTGAACTGGAAATACACATAAGATTTGATGCAGAAAAGAAAACGATTACAATTTCTGATAACGGACTCGGTATGACTGGTGAGGAAGTAGAAAAATATATAAACCAGGTAGCGTTTAGTGGAGCAGAAGAGTTTGTAAATAAATACAAGGGGCAAAACGAGAATGCGATTATTGGAAAATTTGGATTGGGCTTTTATTCTGCTTTTATGGTGAGTGATAAAGTAGAAATCCTTACAAAAAGTTTTAAAGAAGGTGCAGTTGCTGTAAAATGGGAATGCGATGGCAGCCCAGAATATTCGCTCGAAGAAACGACGAAAGAACAAAGAGGCACAGATATTATTCTTTATATTAATGAAGAGAGTAAAGAATTTTTAGAAGCACACCGCATCAGTTCTGTACTCAATAAATTTTGTCGGTTTTTACCGGTGCCCATAAAGTTTGAAGATAAACAGATTAATATACCAGAGCCTGCATGGACAAAAAAACCCTCCGACCTTACTCCAGAAGATTACCAGAACTTTTATAAAGAGTTGTATCCTTATAATGAACCCCCCTTGTTCTGGATTCATCTCAATGTAGATTATCCTTTTAATCTTACCGGAATTTTGTATTTCCCAAAAATCAAACAGAGTTATGAAATACAAAAAGATAAAATTCAATTGTATTGCAACCAGGTATTTGTTACTGATGAGGTAAAAGATATTGTGCCTGAATTTCTGATGTTGCTGCAGGGTGTAATTGATAGCCCTGATATCCCGTTGAACGTTAGCCGCAGTTATTTGCAAGGCGATCCCAATGTGAAAAAGATAAATAATCATATCACTAAAAAGGTTGCTGATAAATTAGAGGAAATCTTTACTAAAGACAGGAAAGGCTTTGAAGAAAAATGGGAGAGCCTTGGTCTCTTTGTAAAATATGGAATGCTAACCGATGATAAGTTTTTGGAAAAAGCAAATAAGTTTCACATTTTTGAAGAGGCCCCCTCTAACTCCCCCGAAGGGGGAGGACAGAAAAGCTCCAACAAATTTTATACGTTGGATGAATATCGTTTGGGTACTGAATCACTGCAGAAAAATAAAGACGGTAAACTGGTTATTCTTTACACAACGGATACTGTGCAGCAAGATGCTTATATAAAAACTGCCCAACAAAAAGGATATATCGTAGTACAATTGAACACACTTATTGATGCATCTTTCCTCAACCAAATGGAATCGAAATGGACTGATGTGCATTTTACAAGGGTGGATGCTGATATCACCGATAACCTTATCGACAAACAAGACAATAGCGATAGCATCTTAAGTAAGGAAGAAGAAACAAGGTTGAAGGAATTATTTGATATCAAAGCAACTGCTTTAACGGTTGGGGTGGAAGTAAAAGGGCTTCCTGCCAATGCACCACCGGTGATGGCTACACGCCCGGAATTTATGCGCCGTATGAAAGATATGGCTGCAATGAGCGGCCCTATGGGAAGTTTTTATGCAAATATGCCCGATGAAGTAACTCTAACCGTAAATGGCAATCATGCAATCTTTCAAAAATTATTAAAAGAAGAAGATAAGAACGTACAGGAAAAATCAGTTCGCAATCTTGCCGATCTGGCCTTACTGTCTCAAGGATTATTAAAGGGAAGTGATCTAACTAATTTTATTAACCGAAGTGTGGAATTAATGGAAGTTGAAAATAAAAAGGCAATACAGGAAGCGTAACAATTTAATTATGTTGGGCAGGTTAGCTATTCTTTATTCGCTAACCTGCTTACTATTTTTATTTAATAAATTTCTTTTGATAAGTTCTGCCTCCAATATCAATCTTCATCAAATAAATACCGGCTTTAAAATCGCTTATATTCAGTATAATTTTTCCATTCAAATTTATTTGTTGAAACTGTTTTAGTTTTCTTCCCGAAATATCAAAAATAGAAATGATGGCTGTTTCATTACTGATATTATTGAACTCAATAGTTATTCCCTTATTGGCAGGGTTTGGATAAACTGATAAAAAAAGGTTCTCTTTCTTTGCGGCATTCAGCTTCTTAACTTTTGAATAAATAATTCTTCCATTTATATCAATCAATTTAATTCTGTAATAAAAAACTATATTATTCGCCAGTGCATCCGTAATAGTATAATTCCAATTTCCATTTCTCTCCGATATGAATTCATCCCTCTTTGCCGAAGCAATTGTATGGAATTGAATCCCGTTTTCGCTTTTCTCCACTTCAAATGAATAGATAGAAGAGTCTTTTACAACAGTCCAATTTATAGAAACACCTGTTTGTATCCTTAAAACAGTAAACTGTATAAATTTTAAAGGTAATACGCCCGAAAGCCCATCCAAATAAAAACTGGAGAAACCGTTTGTGCTGTATTGGAGATAATAATTCACTCCATAATTTGAATTGGCTTCCTGGCTGATAACAGTGGGCGAACCGCTGTAAGCAGATTGACAAAGAGTATTTGTTTTGGTGATTTTCAATTGAGTAATACCGGATACGGAAGGATCCACTGCCTGTAGTGCACTCAATTCTGTCTGCTTAAGATACAATCGCAGTTTAATAGGGTTCGTAATTGAATTGGCAGATTGAATGGCCATATTTCTGTCGAGATAAAACCGGCTTCCGAACTGACGAACAGCCCCGCTATTTACAAACAGGTTCGGGGTAATCAATCCCAGATCATTGCCATTGCTGTAAACTTCTGCAATAATATTTCCGCTGTTATCAAAAATGGGCACCCACATATAAATATTTCCTTGCGCTGAATCTATAATTTTTGCATTGCCTGTTATGCAATTACCACCTGCTGTAATTAACGGAAGTACTGAAGTTGTTTCATCCCATGCACAAATGGCAAACTGTTCTTCATTAGCAGAAGTTACGGCAGTTACCCTAAGCATTATTGTTTCGCCTGTAGTTCTGCCTGTTAGTGTAATGCGGCTATGGCTGGCCGATGGAAATGTTTCAGGATTGCCATCATCATCGCATGCAATTTGTGTAAGTGTTCCGGATGCTCCTGTATAGGCTGTCATCACTAAATCGTTGCCGGCTGTTTTTACAGCAGATGTTTTAAACCATACATCGCTTGTGGGGCCGCCTATCCTGCATGTTGGTGAAGTAAAGCCTGCTGATGTTGTTGCGCCATTTAAAGATGCAATAACAGGCGAAGTGCAAAATCCATTTGTTACAGGAAGGGTAATGGCATTTATGCATTCATCATTTTGCAGAGGCGACTGGATACAAAAATTAAACGAAACATAATTATTACTGTTTGAACCAAACAAACGCGGCAGGTATACATTGCCTGCAGTTAATCCTGTTAGTGTGGTAAAGCCATTTATAAAACCAAAATTGTTACTGCATAATAATGAAGCGTTGCCAGAAGGACAGGAATTGTATAACGCATAGCCCAGGCCTGCACCAGCAGTTGTAGTAGTTTCAAAGCAATTACTGTATCTTAAAATTGCAGTGCCAGACGGTGCCGTAAAAGAATACCAGGTATCATCATTATTAAAATTTATGGAAACACACGAGGGGCTGTTTGCGGATAGCGTTGCTCCGCTGGTATTGGCAAATATGGAAGATACACAAAGGGTGCCCGGTAATGTAAGTGATACCGGTATAGCACCTGTGCATTCGTCATTTGCGGGTGGCGGTGGCGTTTCCTGAACACAAATATCAATCGAACCATAATTATGTGTACCCTGCACCCATAGCCGTAGAAAATAAGTATTGCCAATGGTAAAGCCTGAAATGATCCTGTGCCCGGCGCTAAATGCAAACTGCCCATCACAACTAAATGTAGCGGCAGAACCAGGGCAGGCAGATTGGTACAGGGCTAAGCTGCACTGGCATTTGAGCCGGTAATGCTGCTGATGATGTTGCTTGCCCTAAGAATGACAGACTGAGAAGTGGCAACAAAGGAATACCACACATCATCATTGTTGTCATTATCAATAGAGGTACAGGTAAGAGGTGTGAAAGGCGATTGTGTGGCCCCATTGGTAACAACATTTGTTGTATTAGTACACGAAGTACCAAATGTATTTATTATTAATGGAATGGCGGCGCTGCATTCATCGTTTGCGGGTGGAGGTGGAGCATTCTGTATGCAAAAATTGAAATTTATAAAAGTAGAGTTATTAGCACTCCAGAAACGAACAAAATAAGTAAGCCCCGGCACAAGCCCACCAATAATTCTTTACCCGCCCGCCACACCAAATGCAAAATTTTGCTCACAGGCAATTTGGTTTAGTCCTGTGGGGCAACCGGCAGATACCGCATAACTCATACCTGCATTACCGGAAGTAACATTTACAATATTGGTTGCCCTGAGAATAGCCTATTGAGAATTGGCCACAAAAGAATACCAAACGTCGTCGTCTGCAAAACCTGCTGCACAAGTGGATACAAAAGGAGATGCGGTGGCATTATTGGTGGTGCCGGCTGTAAGCGTGGTGCATGTTGTACCAAAAGGATTTGTTGTTACAGCAATAGCACCGCCGCATTCATCATTGGCAGGGGCTTGTGCAAAAATTGTGGTACAAAAAATTGTACAGGTAAATAATATTGAGATAAGAAGTATATTTTTTTTCATCTTTTTTGGTTTTAATTTTTTAAGATGAATTCATCATCAATTTTTTTAACAGGCAACAGCATTAAAGACTTTTCTTTTGCGCCGCCTTGATATGGTAAGCCTTGAACCATCGGTAAGCCAAAGCATTCCGCTTCGGTTAATATTGGCTATAAAGTTTTTATTAATCATTTCCCCTCTGTGTATGCGTATAAAATCTGCTGTGGTAAGCTGCTCTTCAAAGTAACGGAGGGTGCGGCAAACCAGCATTGGCCGCTCATTAGTAAAATAAAACCGGGTGTAGTTATTCAGTGCCTTGCACCGCATAATGGTATTGGCCATTACAACCACCATCCCATCTGCAGTTGACAACCCCACCCGGAATGATTTTTCGCCGGTAATCATTTTATTTTTTATTACAGGTATCATATTTTTATTTTATAAAAAAATTATTTTTTCTCCAATGCTTCCATCCTCTTTTGCAATTGAATAATCAGCTCATTTTGTTTTTCAATTATTCTTTGTTGTTCCTGTATAGCCGCAAGCGCAATTCCAGCAGGATCAACGGTACTAATGCCTTTATCATCGATACCCAAACCAAACAGTTTATAAAAATCTTCTGCTACGGGACCAATATGGTATTCATTAGTGCCTTTGTATTTCCATTTTTGAACAGGCATCAGTTGAATTTTTTGCAATAGTTCCAAACCATTTATGTCTGAAAAATCTTCTTTTTTTATTTTTGATGAAGTGTTTGTCCAGGTGCCACCCTGCGTCAGATAAGCACCATTGCCATTACCAAATGAATTCCCTACTTCCAGTGCATGGTTGGCAATGGTAGTAGTAATACCAAAGGCCCAACGGTCCACATCGGCATTTCCAAAAACCATGGTATTATCTGTGGTTACCTGTGCACTGTATCCAATTGCTGAAGTGTTGTTGAGGCTTAGCGTCCATGCAGCAGGACCACTGTAATATCCTACGGCAGTATTTTTATCCCCATTTAAAATTTCTCTTAATGCCCCCATTCCGATGGCCGTATTTTCAAAACCGGATACGTTAAAGTATAACGCATCGGTACCAAGGGCAGTATTTCGATAGCCATTGGTATTATGGTATAAAGCATCCATCCCTGCTGCCGTATTATAATCACCACTTGTATTTCCAAATAATGCTGCATCGCCAATACCCGTGTTATAGTCGCCTGATGAATTGGCTTTTAAAGCCTCGTATCCAACAGCAATATTATGGTCACCATAATTATCAAATAAGGTGTTGAATCCAATACCGATTGTTCTATAACCATTGGTAGCATTTTGTAATGCACCAGAGCCAATTGCAATTGCCCCCGTACCTGTTGTCAACGATGAAAGTGCATCATTGCCAATGGCAATACAATCTGCTGCATCAATGCCAGACTGAAGACTTTGTCTTCCAATGCCAACATTTCTGCTGCCAGTTATATTGGCAAATAATGCCTGTGCTCCTACAGCGATATTTTCATTTCCTGTATTGTTATAACGCAGGGCACTTAAACCTAAGGCTGTATTGTTGTCCCCATTACTGTTAAACTCCAGTGAAAATGCACCCAATGCAGTATTCTGTACCCCTGAAGTATTTGTATGACCAGACAGGTGACCAAAAAAACTATTGTTGATACCTGTGGTAAATTCGCCAGCGTTTCTTCCAAAAAAAACATTGCTTGCATTTGCATCTATTCTTCCAGATTCGATATTATTTGTTTTAAATACCAAAGGCATATCGTCAATGGTACCAATAAAATCAGTAGCAGCATTTGTTCCAGTATTTCCGGTGGTGCCCCAGGCAAAGTTGGCAAGATTACTTCTTGTAGCCAGCTTACTCCATTTAGTTCCGTTCCAAAAATAATATCCTTCGCCATCTGTAACTGCTGCGTTGGTATTGTAAATTAATAAAGAAGTAGCTGGATTGGCAATGGTAACCACATCGGTTTCTGAAACAAGATTAATCCTTGGTATAAGCAAACCCCTGTTGCTGCTTTTTATTTCGAGCAATGAACTTAAATGTGGTGATGCAGTACCAATACCCACATTTTGTTGTGCGTTTATTTTGCAGCAATACATTAGAAATAGCATTAAAAAAAATGTATTCTTTTTCATATTTTAATTTTTAAAATGATTTTTATTTTTTCTATTTTAGACTAACTGTAATACAGTAGCAGCCAATACCGGCTCCATATTTTCAATTACAGATTTATTGAGCAATGTTTTAGTAAAGCGTAAAAACTTTGCTATATCAATTGTGGTGGTGGCCAGGCCAATAGAAATGCGTACAGCCCCTCTCATCTTACCCATAAATTTTATCATATCATCATAATCGCCATTAGCCCTGCCGGTAAAATATTTTTCTAATTCCTCTGCCGAAATACAATTATTCAATTCATCAATACCGGGGTTACAAAAACATCCTGTGCGAAATGATATCATTGCTGCATTTGCTGTTTGCTCTATATACTCCAGGGGGTAGGGTTGCCCGTGCACATCAAAAAAATTCAGTAAAATGGTTCCACCCCTGTTTTCTGTATCTATGGGCCCGTAAATCTTTATTAGCGGTACACCATTACCATGCTGAAGCCTGGTTAAATTTGAAAGAATAAAAGAACAAAGGTCTTTCATGCGTTTGTTAATAGTATCTATTCCTGTTGCTGTCATAAAATTTAATCCATTGGTAATAGCCGGTATATCTAAATAATTAACGGTGCCGTTTTCAAATCGTTCATGGTCAGGCTTTAAAAAATGGCTGCTGTAACTAATTGCTGATAAAGAAACGGTGCCGCCGGCAAACCAGGGCTTTTTCAGTTTATTAAATTTAGATTTTTTAATTAGCAGGCACCCCACGCCGGTAGGATAACCAAACATTTTATAAAATGAAACAGATACAAAGTCGGGACTGCTGAGCGATAAATCTAATTTTGAAGCAGGGACAAAAGCAGCAGCATCCAGCAATACATCCCAACCCTGTTCCTGCGCTTTTTTTATCCATTCCAGCGAATGCTGCACCCCCGATGCATTGGACTGGGCAGGATATGCAAGTAATTTATTTTTTTTATCAGGGTAAGAACTAAGTTGTTTATTTAGCTCAGGTTCATTGATAGTAAGGTCATCGTAATTCATAGAGGTGTAAGTATAGCCTCCTCCCTTATTGCGGCAGTATTCTCTTATGCCGTTTACAGAATTATGATTATCGGCAGTTAATAAAAAATGGCTTTCAGAAGAAAATGGATAACATTCACCAATAATTTGCAGCGCAGCGGATGCATTGGCAGTAAAAATACAATGGTAATCCGGGGCATTAAAAAAAGTCAACACCCTTTCTCTTGCTTCACTTATATTTTTTTCCGACAGTTGCGAAGCCAGGTTGTTGGAGTGAGGATTTCCATAAACAGCCTGCTGCAAATACTTATAATGTTTATCAACCAAACTTTGCGGATAAATATTGCCTCCGGTATAATCTAAGTAAACATTACCTGATCTATCAAGCCCTGCAAATTCTTTTTTACGCAGCCTGTTAAAAAAAATATCCCTGTTCAATTTTTCTGATTCCATGATAGTATTTTTTAAGCCATTTTTTTTCAGATGCATTAATAATAGCGGCGATTTTTTTTACAGGTAGTTTTTTACGGCAACCTGTAATTCTTCATCCAGTCCCAATGCACTTCTGCTCCCATCATGGGATGATTGGTGCCATTGGGGTAACTATGACCAAGACCTTTCACCAGCATAAAGCGAAACACATTTTCTGGCTTTCCGGAAGTACCGGTATAATCAGCATACAAAATTGTTTTTGGATCGCCGCCGGTAGTATAAATGCTGTTAAGTGCAAATGCATTCATAAATGTATTTGCCACTTCCTGCACGGGAGGAAAATTGGCAAACAATTCATTGAAATCCATCGGCAGTGGAGTAACGGTACCAAGTTTTGCCATAAGTTTATCATCGGAATTACCGGCCTGCAATAACACAGGCAGTTTTCTTAAAGGAGCAAAACTTGTATCAATGGGTAGTGCACCGGCACAGGCTACTACAGCAGTTATTTTATCCGATAACTCAATAGCAGTTCTTGATGCCATTTCTCCGCCATTGGAAAACCCAACTATATAAATTCGTTTTTCATCTGCAGTATATTTTTGTTTTATTTCATCAATAACCTGCGATAAAAATTTTACATCATTCTTAGGTGTTTCCCCACTGCAAAGTTCTAAATCGTAACTGCTCCATTTTTCTGCATTGGGCTTTTGTATCCCGTCATCAAAAACACAGGGGTATTGTGCAGATGAAGGAAAAACAATCAGTATATTTTCCGTTTCTCCCACTTCTTTCCAGCCGGAAATAGTATAAAATTTTTCACCATTACCACCTGAGCCGTGCAACATAAAAACTACAGGAAATGCAGCCGTTGCTTTGTAGCCCACAGGTACATGAACATAGTATTCTCTTGTATCTCCATCTACATTGATAGTAAAACGATTTTTGCCTGTAGTAAATGGTTTTTTTGGTACTTCATCTTTTTTATTTTTACACGATAGGTTAAGCGAAACAACAGATATTACTATCAACGTACAGAAAAAAATAGCTTTCATTTTTGTAAGATTTGGTTGATTGTTAAATGAATTTTATAATAGTATAAATCGGCAACCATTTAATTTACTTTACCAAAAACAGCCTTTTCACTACCGGTTGCATAATTAATAGCTCTAATTAAAAATCTATTTGTGCTGCTATCAATTGCAACTGCATGGCCAAATGCATCGGCAGCATTGCCCATCGGGTCATTTAAATGTTGCATCTTTCAGAAACAAGACTAACTCTTGGAATAAGCAATCCTTTGTTGCTGCTTTTTATATCAAGCAATGCGCTTGCATTCGGAGAATTGATTCCAATACCTATACCTTGTTGAGCCATAGAAATAGTTTCAAGACAGAGCATGGCCCCTATCATCAGTAATATATTTTTTTTCATAAAAGAGAAATATTAAAACGATTGGTGATTATTAAATTTATCGGCAGGAAATTTCCTTACCCGCATAGGTATTCCGGAAAGATGCTTCCGCTTCCTCGGTACATACCTCCTCCTCTTTAATCAAGCCATCTACTCCAAATGCTTTACATGTTTTACAAGCGACTTCTTCCGTAGTCTTTTTTTGGCAGCCAGGTATATAAATAATTGCTATTAATAAAAAAAATGCTACTACTGATTTTTTTAAAATGATCTGTTTCATGATGTTTTTTTTAATGTATTGAAAAATGGTAAGTACTAATCAAAGCCTTATCTTATAAATAATTAATGCGCTCTGGCTGTTTTCATTGACTGTTTAGCGAGATCCTCCATGGCTTCTTTGTTAAATTCACCTTCTACTTCTACTGTATATTCAAATTTATCAGTAGGAATAAGCAGATCACGGGCACCAATTTTTCCACTTCCTTCACGGGTTAATTTGCCATAGGAAGTTAATAAGTCGGTTTGCAATTGAAAAGCGTCATCGATTAATTTATTCAGTGCTTTTTCTGAATCTGATTTTCCTGGAATGATGGCATCTACATAAATTTCATCAGCATCTTTACGGAAATCCTGATAGCGATTAAGAAAATCGCCGCTTACTTTGATGAGTTGTGAGGTAAGACTTTGACAACTTGCCATAACTGAAAAGGTTTAATAGTTAATGAAATGATTACAGTTGTAAAATTGAACAATGGAAGAGTGAGTGCATTCACCCATTCGGATGAATTTAAAAAATACCACGAAACGGTAATAAATCAAGAATGACTAAGCTGATTTGTCGATGCAAGAATGTGTAACTTGAGTGAGTCGATTAAAAATACATCGTAAAAAATGCATCGTAAAAATTGAAGTGTAAAATAAAAGCGCGAAGATTAATAATTGATTTGGAAATTATTTTAGCATAAGCTCACGTAATCGTACCATGGCCATAGAGCGGGAGGGGACATCCAATTTTAGGTAAGCATTTTTAATATGAACCTTTATTGTGTTTAAGGAGAGGAACATATCTGTGGCAACCTGGTTATTTGTTTTGCCTTGATAAATATACTGCACAACCGAAAATTCTCTTTCGGATAAAGGGGATAAAAGATGCTTATTTATTTTTTCCTGTTTCAATTCCGGGACATCCTTATTGCTTTTCTGAGCAAAATTCGAAATTGCTATTTCAATAGAGGCAAGCAATGTTCTTTCGTTAAATGGTTTAACTATATAGCCGCTTGGTTCAACCAATTTTGCTCTTTGCAGGGTTTCTTTATCTGAATAAGAAGTTAGAAATAGAAATGGCAAATGGTAACCCTGATTGATATGTGCGGCGATGTCGATACCATCTTTTTCGCAATCCAGGTTTATGTCGAGAATAACCGCATCGGGCGTGTTTTGTTGTAATTGCAGTATCGCCTCATCAGCGTCGTACGCAATTCCTGAAACAGTAAAATCACTATTGTTTAAGTACATCGAAATATTTTTGGCTATTATCGGTTCATCTTCGACGATTAGTATTTTTATTTCACTCATATTAATTGTTTTGTATCCGCCAACCTGAATTTCTTTATCTGCATACAAACAACTGCTCCATCATTATTAAAAAAGTCAAGTGATGCTTTTAGTTTTTGTGCAAAGGCATTGATTAACTGAAGCCCAAATGTTTGTTCGTTATGAATGTTTAGTCCAACAGGAAAACCCCTTCCATTATCTCTAACCGTTAATTCAATCATATTACTTTTTTCTTTGACTTTAACATGAACAGTGCCGTATTGATTTTTATCGAAGGCGTATTTCAAAGAATTGCTTACTAATTCATTTATGATGAGGCCAAGGGGTATAACAGTATCTACATCCAGAGTGATGTTATCAATGTCGGTATCAAGGGAAATTTTATCGGGGTTTATATTGTAGGACGCAAAAAGATTTTGTACTAACGTGATGATATAATCTCCCATTTTTATGCCTCGTATATTTCCTTCATGATAGAGGTGCTGATGAAGAATAGCCATACTTTGAACACGGTTTCTTCCCTCTTTAATTGCTTCAACCGCTTGTTTATCGGTAAGGCTCAACGACTGTATATCAAGTAAGCTGGAAATAATCTGGAGATTGTTTTTTACCCGATGATGTATTTCTTTCAGGAGGGTTTGCACTTCTTCAGATTGGTGTTGTATTATTTTATTTTTAGACCTGACACGTTTATATTGAATGGCTGTTATCAATCCTAATGCGAATATGCTGCTTAAACCAACGATCAGAATGGCTCGAAGGGTGTATTCTTTATTAAGTTTCTTTTTTTGTTGGTTGGATTCGGTATGCAAAATACTGGTCATTTGCTGCTCCGTAGCCAATTGTTTCGATGTTGACTGATTTTCCCGTTGGAGTACAGTGCTTAATAATTTTTCTTTTTCAAGAAGAGAATCTTTTAATATACCCTCTTCCAGTAGGTTTCTTCGCAATTCGAATTCGCGTAGCAGTTTTTCTTCTTTCAATGCATTGATGCTATTGAGGTATTTGATCTCTGCCGTAGAAATACTTTCTTTAAAAAGACCCTCTATTTTGCTTAAATGATTTATTGAATTTGCATAGAAATTTGCCATAATCTCATTATACTTACGTGTATATACATAGGCTGTTTTATAGTCATTGATGGCAGCATAAGAATCAGCCATATTATTGTAAACAATGCCAAGTTGATCCGGGGTATTTTGTTCTTCGGCAAATTGAATAGCGGCAGAATAGTGGGTCATCGCTTTTGCCTTTTGTTCAACCATATAAAAATTACCACGAACAATTTCATAGTGTAACCTGGTGTTTTTGTCTGAATTTGGAACTCGGTTAATATCGAATTCATCCAGTTCTTTTTTTGCTTCAGTAAAATAGTTTAATCTAATTAATATGTTTATTCTGTTGAGACGGAACAAGCCCGGGCTATGTTCGTATTGCGATTGATCAACTGATTTCAAGCAAAAATCGTTATACCATAAAGCACTATCGTATTGTTTTTCTTTATAAAAAAGTTCGTATAGGTTTTCTGCAATTAATAGGCTTCCTTTTTTATCATTCATTTTTTGGTAAGTTGCAAAAGCATCTGTAAAATATTTCTTGCTTTGTGCAGGTGACTGGTAAATTGAATATATAAGTCCAAGATATTTCTGTGAAAGTGATTTAAGTTCCAGATCATTATTTCGGATAGAATATTCTATCACTTCCGAAAAAGATTTTATAGCAAAGCGGTATAAACTACGGTGATATTGCGTTTTGGCTACTCCTAATAATGCACGATAGCTTTCTTTTTGACTTACTTCAAATAGTGTATCGGCAGCTTTAAGATAATTGGCGAAGGATCTGTTATAATTACCTGCTTCAAAAAATTGATCACCGATCGATAAAAAACACCGACCTTCTTCTAAAGTATGTCCCGTCAATTTAAACAGGTAGGCGGCTTGTCGTAGTAGTGTAAACGATTTCGACGTGTCATTTGTACCAACAATTTTTGCTTCTTTTAATAAGCTTTTTGCGAATTCAAATGAGTCTGTAATTTTTGTAAGCGGAAGCAAAAGCATGTCTTTCTTTTGCTGGGCGCCTGCTTTAAAAACAAGCATGAAAAAAACCATATAAGTGAAAGTTCCTTTCATTCTATTAAGGTACAACAATGAATAGAGGTTTATACGTTTTACTACTAAAAGGGTATTCAAAACTAAATAAGAACATCCGGCACCTTATTACCCCTTTGGGTGAAATTGTTATATAAGAAAAAAGCCACTGTTTTTTAGACAGCGGCTTTTTAGATAATTTCAAAAGAGGTTAGTTTCTTTTTTTTCGTACCGTTGTTTTGGAAGCCTTTACTTTTCCACCTCTTCCCCGAACGGTAGTTGTTTTTCTGGTTACAGAATTCCCTCTTGGTCCGGTTACAATAGTCCTGCTGCGGGTAACTGTATAATTTTTTCGGGCAACTGCATGTCGGTTTCTTACTGTTACGGAAGTTGCTCTAAATGGTGTATAAATGCTGTGAGCACGTACAATACGATGCGTTTTAACGACAGCGAATCCACGATAATAGCGGGTCCTGTAAGGATGGTATACCTGCCAGCGTAATGGTTTCCATGGGCGCCACCAGGTTGGATAATGGTGCCATCTCCAGGGAGAAACCCAAACTGCATAAGCAGGTCTGTATACAAAACGCACCGAGGGCCACATCCAAACATTTACAATTACGCCTGTATTATCGTTAAAAGAATAATGATCATATGGTCCTTTTGCCGATTCCTCTTTTTCAGTACTATTTTCTTCATCACCGTCCCCGGGTTCAATAATAGTTTCTTCGCCAAAAATTTCTTCATCACCAATGATCTGAATGATGGCTGTTTCTGCACCCGTTTTTTCCAATTCAATAACTGCGATATCCTGGTTTTCGTTTTCAGAAACGGCTACCTGCAGAATAAACGCATGGGCATCATTTTCTTTTTTACTGATCACACGTATATAATCAATAGCACCATCCTCATCAATATCGAGGTTATTAACATGATTGTCTTCTGTGTTCAATAATTTTTCAAATTCTTCAACGGTACCTGCTTTTTTAAAAAGCTCAAGGGCTCCTTCTAAACTAAAATGATCTCCGGGTAATCCGGTTGAATCGGAGGTTTCACTTTGTGCAACTACTGATAATGATGCAATTGATGCAAGAATAAAAAGAAATAATGTTGACCGAATTACTTTCATAAATAAATGGTTTTGGTTAAGACTGAAAATAGTAGCCAGAGTTTAGTAGACCTAAAATATTCTTTTGCCACTATGGTTAAAACGTTGAAAGACCTGTTTTAATTATAAATAGGAAAGAGAATAATCGCCAGTGTTAGGAGAGGGAATACTACAATTCTAAAAGCATTCGTTCAATTATTAATAAAGAAAGAGGGGAGGCTTTCTCGTTGCTTAGGATTGCGACAATCTTAGATCGATCACATTCATTTGAAGGCTCTTATTTCCATTCCATTCATTTTCATCGAGTGTAAAAACAATGTCAATCGGTTTTTTACTTTCCAGCAATGGAAATTTTTCGGCCATCCCAAATCCGATGCCCGCAAAAACAAGATTATCCTGTTTGATAGAAAATTTGATATGCTGTTCTTTTACAATTTTTGAGAAACCGGAATCCACAACTTTTCGAACGATAAAAACAGGCCGCAGATTATCCGGACCAAAGGGTTCCATCTGGCAGAAAATATTATAAAAAGTTGAATGGATATCTTTTAAATTTATTTCGGCATCTATTATTATTTCCGGAATCAATTGTTCCGGTGTAATGATTGCCGATACAATCGATTCAAATTTTTCTCGGAAGGCATCAACCTTGTCAATCTCCAAAGTCATTCCTGCTGCAGCAAAATGTCCACCATATCCGAGTAAATATTCCCTGCAGGCATGAATAGCTTCATATAAATTAAATCCTGGTACACTGCGTGCGCTACCAGCGGCATAATTGCCCGATTGTGTAAGAACAATGGTTGGCCTGAAATAGTGTTCAGTTAATCGGGATGCAACAATACCAACCACCCCTTTATGCCAATGAGGTTTAAAAACAACTGTTGAATTTCTATTGATCCATTCTTTGTTATTTTCAATTACAAATAGTGCCTCTTCTGTAATCGTTTTATCTGCTTGCTTACGGTCGGTGTTATCTGAATGAAGTAATTCCGCAAATTGTTTGGCTTCTGTTTCGTTGTTAGCTATAAACATTTGAACGGCTTTGCGCGCATCGTCCATACGTCCCGCAGCATTTACTCGCGGGGCTATCATAAATACAAGGTTGGTAATTTTAATTTCTTTTACCAGTCCACTTAATTCTTTCAGTGCTTTTATGCCAACGTTGGGTTTTTCGTTAGCTTTCTTCAACCCGAAATAAGCAATCGTACGGTTCTCACCAGTCATGGAAACGATATCTGCAGCAATCGCGGTAGCAACCAGGTCAAGATATTCATGGGCCATTTCAATCGGTAAGTTCAGTTCATCACATAATGCACAAATAAGTTTAAAGCCAACTCCACATCCGCACAATTCTTTGAAAGGATAGCCACAATCAATTTGTTTGGCATTTAATATGGCTACCGCCGGTGGAAGAATAGCGTCAGGCATATGGTGATCGCATACTACAAAGTCGATTCCTATTTTCTTTGCAGTTTCTATTAAATCAATTGATTTTATTCCGCAGTCGAGAGATATTATTAAGGTAAAATTATTTTCTCTGGCAAAGTCAATACCTGCTTTCGAAATACCGTATCCTTCGCGGTAGCGGTGCGGTATGTAAAAATCAATTTTTTCGGGATCATAAATTTTTTGAAGGAATTGAAACATGCAGGCAACAGAGGTGGTACCATCAACATCATAATCGCCGAAAACCAATATTTTTTCTCCGGCATTGATTGCAGAGAGAATTCGTTTGACAGCTTTAAGCATATCCTTCATTAGCCATGGGTCGTGGAGATCGGTAAGTTGAGGCCGGAAAAATTGTTTGGTTTTATTGTAAGTATCAAAGCCCCTTTGTACAAGCAGGCGGCAAAGTAGAGGGTGGATATTCAATGCAGATTGCAGGGCTTGCGTAGCCAGGTGATTGTATTCAACTATTTTCCATCTTTTCTGCATTAAATAAATTCAGGAATCATAGGGTTTAAAATTTCCGGTCGGTAGTATAACGCACCATTTCTTCCAATGCTTTTTTTATTTCTTCATTATCAAATTCCTGAAGAATTGCAAGGGCTTCATCACGATAAGTGATCATTTTTTGCTGCGCATAGTCGATGCCGCCAGTTTGCTGAACGATCGTTATTAATTCTTTTATTTTTTCTTTATCCTTATTGTGATTCTTTATAGTGTAAATTAGTTTTCTTTTTAAACCAGGGTTTACCTTATTAAGAGTATAGATCAACGGCAGGGTTAATTTTTTCTCTTTTATATCGTTTCCGGTTGGTTTCCCTACAGAATCATTTCCATAATCAAATAAATCATCTTTTATTTGAAAAGCCATGCCTGTTTTCTCCCCAAATGAGCGCATTTTTCCCGTAATTTCTTCGTTTTGTGACGTTGAGTATGCGCCGGCAGCACAGGCAGATGCTAATAATGACGCGGTTTTTCCTCGTATAATTGTATAATAAACTTCCTCATCAAGATTAAGTGACCTGGATTTTTCCATTTGCAATAACTCTCCTTCACTCATTTGACTAACCGCTTCTGAAAGTATTTGGAGGATACGAAAGTCATCGTTATTAAGGGAAAGTAAAAGCCCTTTAGCCAGCAGGTAGTCCCCGACCAAAACCGAAATTTTAGTTTTCCAGAGGGCATAAGTGGAAAAAAAATTTCTTCTTTCAAGGGATTCATCAACAACATCGTCATGTACCAAAGTCGCAGTATGTAAAAGCTCTACAAGCGAGGCAGCCCGGTAGGTAGCCTCAGTAACATTGCCGCACAATTTTGCGCAAAGCAGAACAAACATTGGTCTCAATTGCTTCCCCTTTCGGTTTACAATAAAGCGCATGATGCGGTCTAGTAAAGGAACCTGGCTTTTGACCGCTTCTTTAAACTTCTTGTCAAAAACAGTCAGTTCTTCGTGTAATATTGCTTGTGATAATTTCATATATCCAACAAAACAGCAAATTACTATTTTGATTTTTAATGAGGCGAGCAACTTAAAGAGGACTTGAAATGTCTTAACCTCATGAACAACAATTCAGTAATACACATCATTGTTGGGTAAAAAAATTTGTTAATTAGTATGCAATCAATATTTTTGCACAAATTCAGTCATTTAGTATTCTTAATCCTTCATATAAAAATCAGTTATGGCAAGCAAAAAGTTTTTAAGTTTAATTGGTATACTATGCCTGTTTACATCGGGCTCTTTCGCGCAGATTGGCGGGGGTTATGATGTACAGGACTCTTCCGTAGTACCGGCCAAGAGATTACCTCAGCACTCTGAGTTCATGTCACATAATTATGCTTTTCCGGCATTACCACGCAATCAGTGGGAGCTAGGAATCAAAGTTGGATCATTTGCTCTTGCATCAGATGTTCGAAGCCGCATGCCTGGAATAGGCGCAGCTCTCCATATTCGCAAAGCGTTGGGTTATATTTTTTCTCTTCGCGGAGAAGCAGGATTTGGAATTGCAAAAGGATTGAATTTTAGTTCTTCAACTGGCTACAAAAGAAACCCAGCCTGGGCTAATGCTTATGCTCCAGGTGGTATTGTTCCTCTTAATAAAGTATATTATAATTATAAAACTAATATTTACGACCTGAGTCTACAGGGGGTTGTTACGTTGAATAATATTCGTTTCCATAAAGCTAAAACCGGGTTTAATGCTTATGCATTTGGTGGTTTTGGTGGTATGCTATATGATACTAAGGTGGACGCATTAAATGGAACAACGCCGTATAATTTTAATTCAATTCCTACTGGTGGATTTAAGAAAAGAAAAGAAATCAAGAAAGCGCTAAAAAGTCTTTTGGATGGTAGCTATGAAACAAAGGCTGAAAGCGATCCGCTTCAACCGACACTTTTCAATAAGTCGTTTAAGCCATCCTTTGTAATGGGTGCAGGTGTTCAGTTTAAGATTAATAAGAAACTAAGTTTTTCTTTGGAAGATAAATTTACCACGGTTAAAACAGATTTATTGGATGGTCAGCAATGGCAGGAAGGATGGCCTGCAGGACCAGCTCAAACAAGGGATTTTGATTCTTATAATTTCTTATCTGCTGGTTTGAATATTGCTTTAGGTGCAAAGTCTGTTGAGCCACTTTGGTGGGTTAACCCATTGGATTATGCTTACAATGAAATTAACAAGCCCCGTCATATGCTTTTGCCAAAGCCGGTATTGGATGATAAAGATGGCGATGGTATAACCGATCAATTCGATAATGAACCCAATACACCTGCTGGTGCTCCAGTTGATTCTCATGGTGTGAGCCGTGATAGTGATGGTGATGGTGTTCCTGATTACAAGGATAAAGAATTAATTACGCCAACGCAGTGCCAGCCAGTGGATGCAGATGGTGTTGGAAAATGCCCTGAGCCTGCTTGTTGCGCAGAAATTAAAAAGGGATTGGAAGATGGAACTTATGGGCCTATGAAGGCTAAATGTAATATTGGATCCTTGCCAAGTGTTACTTTTAAAGGAAAGTCTGTAACATTAAGTAATGATGCTAAAGCATTGTTGGCAAGTGTTGCTCAAAAAATTCGCGAGAACGCCGATTGTAAAGTTGCAGTAGTTGGTTATTGCGCTTCCAGCAAATCGGAGCAACAATTAAGTTGGGATCGTGTAAACGCTATTATTAATTACCTGGTTGATAAGGAAGGCATCAGTAGCGACCGCTTCGTATTTAAGTATGGTCAGGAAGGTGGTGATTGTAATACAGTTGACTTACAGGATGGTACCGGAGATGAAGGTCCGACTACCGTTCCGGCTCCGCATCCGAATTTGCGTCGTAAAGGATAATACTTTTTGCTTAGTTATAGTAAAACCCTTCTCTTAAGGAAGGGTTTTACCTTTATATTAACGGACTGAATTTGGGCATCCTCTTCAATCCTTCCATTTTTGCAGCTAAAACACTAACTTTGCCAACCTTTATGCGATCAATTCTATTCGTTTTTATTACTATTATTGGTTTTGCCTCCTGCTCTGAATTCAGTAAAGTGCAGAAAAGCACCGATTACGATTATAAATTGCGCATGGCAGATAAGTACTATGTAAATAAAAAGTATAACTATGCGCAGCAGTTATACGAAGAGCTCTTTCCTTTACTGAAGGGTCAACCGCAATTCGAAGATGTTTTCTATAAATACGCCTATTGTTCTTACCATTTAAAAGATTGGTTGCAGGCAGAAAATCTTTTCAAACAGTTTTCTGAAGTTTTTCCAACCAGCACAAGAGCCGAGGAAATGGAATATATGAGAGCTTATACGTTTTATCGACAATCCCCGAAACAAGATTTGGATCAGGTTCCCACGCATAAAACAATTGGTTATATGCAAACCTTTATCAATACTCATCCTGGTTCAGCCAGGATTGCTGAAGCCACCGAGATTATTGATAAATGCCGGGCAAAACTGGAGTTAAAAGAATTTAAAAGCGCAGAATTGTATTTTACACTTGGTCAATACCGGGCATCTGCCATCGCTTTTACGAGCCTTATGAATGATTTTCCCGATTCGCAAAAAAGCGAAGAATATAAAATGCTGGTCATTAAATCTTATTATTTATTTGCAAATAATAGCTATGATGATAAGAAGGTTACCAGATTTGAACAGACCATTACAGAATGTAATGATTTTACCGATCGCTTCCCGGAAAGTAAATTAATAAAGGAAGTGGAACGTTATCAGAATTTATCTCTAAACAACATTAAAGCCATCCAAAATGAGCAGGTTAAGAAGACAAATTAGTTCTAACACCGCAAACGTGGCGGAAACAAAAGATTTGAATGTTATCAAAGGCAAAACAGGCAATGTATACGAATCCATTTCCATAATTGCTAAGAGAGCAAACCAAATTAACATAACGCTTAAAGAGGAATTGCATAGCAAATTGGAGGAATTTGCCAGTCACACCGATAGTCTAGAAGAAATTCATGAAAATAAAGAACAGATTGAAATCTCCCGGGCTTATGAGCGTATGCCCAATCCATCGTTGCTGGCAACTCAGGAATTTCTTGACGACAAAATTTATTATCGTAAAAATGAGGAAGATCTTTTCAGCTAATTTTAACCAAAATTAAATTGGTAATTTAAGCGACAGTGTTTTTGCCCTGTCGCTTTTATTTTTGTTGACTGTTAGTTTCCCTGAAAAGATTTAATTTTATTTCATGCTCGCTGGAAAGAAAATATTAATTGGCATTACGGGTAGCATAGCTGCTTATAAGATCATCCTTTTAACGCGCTTGCTCATAAAACAAGGAGCAGAAGTGAAAATTGTATTAACCCCTGCAGCGAGAGATTTTGTATCATCTCTTACTCTGTCAACTTTATCTAAAAACCCGGTCGTTTCCGAACTATTTAACGAGACTTCCTGGTCGAACCATGTGATGCTGGGTCGTTGGGCAGATGTATTCCTTATTGCTCCATTAAGTTGTAACACACTCGCTAAAATGGCCAATGGGCATTGTGATAATATGTTGCTGGCAACCTATCTTTCTGCCACCTGCCCGGTTTGTGTTGTACCAGCAATGGATGAAGATATGTGGCACCATTCAGTAACCCAGCAAAATCTACAAAAACTTGAGGCATTCGGCAACAAAGTTATACCAGTTGAAAAAGGTGATTTAGCCAGCGGATTAGTAGGCGACGGCAGAATGGCCGAGCCAGAAACGATTATCGAATTTATTAGTGATACCTTTTTTTTATCCAGGGATCTTGAAGGAAAAAAAGTATTAGTAACGGCCGGCCCCACCTTTGAACCAATCGATCCGGTTCGTTTTATTGGCAATCATTCTTCGGGGAAAATGGGTGCTGCTATCTGTGAAGAATTGGCAAAAAGAGGCGCAACGGTTGATTTGGTGATGGGGCCTTCTTCTATTAAAATTAATCACCCTTCAATAAAAATTTGGAAAGTGCAAACTGCCGAACAAATGTATCAGCAATGTATAGCTATTTTTTCTTCGGCTGATGTTGCGGTGATGTCGGCGGCAGTAGCAGATTATACCCCGGTATCGAAAGCCCAGGAAAAAATAAAAAAAACAGAAGATCAATTTTGTGTTGAACTAATCAAAACAAAAGATATACTGAAGAGCCTCGGTGAAAAAAAACATAACGGGCAAATTTTGGTTGGGTTTGCTTTGGAAACAACGAATGAAAAAGAAAATGCTCTTCAAAAATTAATAAAGAAGAATGCCGATCTAATTGTACTGAATTCACTGAATGACGAAGGTGCGGGATTCGGACACGACACGAACAAAGTGACTATTTTTGAGAAGGGCGGGGAAGAACTTAGTTATGATCGAAAGCCTAAACAACAAGTAGCCCGCGATATCGTTGATAGAATAGTAAAAATGATGTATGCGTAAACAACTCTTTTTTTTTGTTTTCTTTTTGTTGATCATTCCCCGGTTGTCAATAGCACAGGAATTGCAGGTAAGGCTTTCTGTTAATGCAAGTCAGGTAAGTTCGCAGGTCGACAAAAAAGTATTTCAAACATTGCAAACGGCCCTCACAAACTTTTTGAATAATCGTAAATGGACTACCGAGACGTTTCAACCCAATGAAAAAATCGTTTGTAATTTTCTTATTACTATCCGCCAAACCGTAAGTGATAATGTTTATAAAGCTACATTGGTTGTGCAGGCCGCCCGGCCAATTTACAGTGCAAGCTATCAGTCGGCTTTAATTAATTTTCAGGATGAGTCTTTTACTTTTAAATATGTTGAATATCAACCTATCGAGTTTAATGAAAACAGGGTAAGCGGATCAGACCCGTTGGTTTCTAATTTAACCGCAACGCTGGCCTATTATGCTTATATGATTTTAGGGCTCGATTTCGATTCTTTTTCTTTGCGTGGAGGCGATCCTTATTTTCAAAAAGCGCAATTGGTAGTAAATAATGCACCAGAAGGAAGAGATATTGAAGGATGGCGCGCATTCGATGGATTACGCAATAGGTATTGGTTAATGGAAAATCTTACCAACAACCGCTATACCCTTATACATGATGCTATTTATAGTTATTACCGGCTGGGGATGGATCTGATGTATGAAAATGAAGATGAAAGCCGCACTGCGATTATGAATACTATAAATATCATCAATACATTAAATACCGATATTCAAAATTCTATGGTTGTGCAATTCTTCTTCCAGGGAAAATCGAATGAACTAGTGAAAATATTTAAGAAAGCTGACCCCGAAATGAAGAACAGGGCGCGAGATATACTTGCCAAAATTGATATCTCCAATGCGAACCTCTATAAACAAGAGTTACGATGAGAACAGTACTCATTATTATTTTTTTAATTTCTTCCCTGGCCTGTTCCAACCCATCAAAAATTCCCGCAGACATTTATCCAAAAGAAAAAATGGAAAATATTTTGTGGGATATGATGTTAGCCGACCGTTATTCTGCGCAATTTCTTTTGAAAGATTCTTCCAGCATGGATGTAAAACTGGAAACAATGAAATTATATGAGCAGGTTTTCCAGGTAAATAAAACCACGCATGCTGAGTTTGTAAAAAGCTTTAAATATTATCTTAACAGGCCTGATATCACAAAAATTATTTTTGATTCTCTATCCATGCGCGGCAATAGAAACAGAGATTCCTTATTCAAAAAAATGTAATTCTCTTCCTACACGATTATTTCACCAAACAATTCCGGCGAATCGTATTTTTATATTCTTAAATCAAAAGGCTATATGAATAAAGTTATTGCCGGGGCGGATTTGGCGGTAAAAGATATTCCAAACAAGGCTACGATTATGCTTGGTGGCTTTGGGCTCTGTGGTATTCCTGAAAATTGTATAGCAGCCCTTGTTAAAAGCGGTGTGAACGAGCTTACCTGTATTTCTAATAATGCCGGAGTAGATGATTTTGGACTTGGTTTATTATTGAAGACAAGGCAGATCAAAAAAATGATGAGCTCCTATGTAGGAGAGAATGAAGAATTTGAAAGACAATTGCTAAGTGGCGAATTAGAAGTGGATCTGATACCACAAGGCACACTGGCTACACAAATACAAATGGCCGCAATGGGTATTCCGGCATTTTACACACCCGCAGGTGTGGGAACCGAAATTGCGGCAGGTAAAGAGCAAAGAGCTTTTAATGGAAAGGAGTACTTGATGGAACATGCACTGCATGCAGATTTTGCTATTGTGAAAGCATGGAAAGGAGATACTATGGGTAACCTGGTATTTAGAAAAACAACCCGAAATTTTTCCACTTCGATGGCTAAAGCAGGTAACATTACGATTGCTGAAGTGGAAGAATTGGTTCAGCCGGGTGAATTGGATCCCAACGAAATTCATGTCGCGGGAATATATGTACACCGTATTTTCCAGGGAATGAATTATGAAAAAAGAATTGAACGGAGAACAGTACAGATTGCTAAGAAATAAATAGGTTAAACAATGGCGTTGGATAAATATGGTATTGCAAAAAGAATTGCTCAGGAGCTGAAAGACGGGATGTATGTAAATCTCGGAATAGGTATTCCTACCCTTGTAGCAAATTATATACCTGGAGGAATTTCTGTTATGTTTCAATCGGAGAATGGAATGTTGGGAATGGGTCCTTATCCTTCCGAAGATCAAATTGATGCCGATCTTATCAATGCAGGTAAGGAAACAATTACGGTTTTACCAGGTGGCGTTTTTTTTGATAGTGCTGAAAGTTTTGGAATGATAAGGGCGGGAAAAGTAGATCTTACCGTATTGGGTGCGATGGAAGTTGATGAGAATGGAGATATTGCCAATTGGAAAATTCCTGGTAAAATGGTGAAGGGAATGGGTGGGGCTATGGACCTGGTGGCCAGCGCTAAAAATATTATTGTGGCCATGATGCATACTAACCCCAAAGGAGAATCGAAACTCTTAGCGCGATGTAGTTTACCCTTAACAGGTGTGAGGTGTGTTAAACGTATTGTTACGGAACTGGCTGTGCTTGATGTATTACCGGAAGGTGGATTTCAATTAATCGAACGTGCCCCAGGCGTAAGTGTTGACGAAATAAAAAATAAGACACTTGGAAAGATGATCATTTCTGGTGAGATTCCTGAGATGAGTATCTGATTTGATGTTAGCATTCTTCCTGTTTTTTTGCTTTCTTCATTAATAGTGCAATTAAATAAAAAACAAGCTGAACGATTCCAAAAGTGGAAAGTAATAATTTTTTTTCAGTTGTTCCATTCTCTATCAGCAATCCCTGCCAACTCATCCATTCGGCAGCCAATAACATGCTATAATAAAAAAGCGTTCCCCCGGCGATCCAGAAAACAAAGGAGTTAAAAATAAAAATATATTGATTGCGGATCAATATTAATAAAGTTATGATACTAAGGAACACAAGTATCATCGCTTCTGCAATTAGTAAAGCTGGAATAAAATCATCATTAGGTTGAGTACTGTACAACGTAACTGCAACAGACGAAAAGGCGACAATAAGATAATTGATCCATTGCTTAAAAAATGTTTGATGAAGACAGCTCCTAAAAATAAAACTAAGTAGAATAAATTCACTTGCATCGAAGAATGAAGGATAAAAAGGCTGAGTATTTTTATCGATTGTATAAAGCAGGAAAAAGATTTGTTTAGCAAAGAGAAGCAAACTTAGTATCATCAATAAAGTAAGCGCTTCTTTTTTAGATTGTTTACGTGAAAAGAAGAGGATGGCAGTTATTAATGATAATAACATCGCCAATAAACTTAGCCAGGAAGGCAAGATGAAACCGGTTTCTACCATAATACAATTGGTTCAGGTCAACCGGTCTTTCACAGGGAAGGCGCACTCAGAGAATATTGAAAATTTTCGCTTAGTCTATCAGGTTATTTTTTACAGCATAAAATACCAATCCAGCAGTATTTTTCGAACCGAAACGCTCCATTAAACGATCTTTTATAGCCTCTATTGTTCTCGGACTTACTTCTAATTTTTGAGCAATTTCCTGGGCTGTAAACTCCATGCAAATGTATTTTATAACATCCCGCTCTCGTTCAGTAAGAGTTACTTCATTATTTAAACTGGGTATTACCTTTTGCCGTGCATGCGATTTTTTTAGAAGAATTCGATTTACAAAATTATTGAGGTAATAGCCTTTTGCTTTTACTTCCATAATGGCCTTTTTGATTTCTCCGGGATCGGCACTTTTTAATAAGTAGCCATTAGCACCAATCTCCATCATATGGCTCACAAATCGCTCATCTTCGTACATCGTAAGCGCAATGATATGAATACTTGGATATTGCTTTGCTACAAATTTGGTGGTTTCAATGCCATCCTTCTGTGGCATTCGAAGGTCCATTAAAATTACTTCAGGTTTGTCATCATCCGACGTGGCCGCCAAAAGATTAATCAGTTCCACACCATTTTCGGCTTCTAATACAAATTTAAGGTTGGTATAAGGACGTAGAGAAAGGATAACTCCTTTGCGGAAGATTTTGTGATCGTCGGCTATTGCTACTTTAATAGGTCCCATTGTTTTTATGATATTGGCAACTAAATATACTTAAAAAAGACTGAACTATGCAAACAAGTGAGTTAACTAAGTTATTGTGCAGGGATTCCCTCTTCTACCTTCGGAACTTCAATTGTTACTTTAAAATAAGTTTGAGACAGATCCTTTTCAAAAAATATTTTTCCACTCAACAACTTAAGCCGGCTCTGTATATTTTTTAAACCCAGGCCCGAAGCACTTTTATTGAGTTTTTCAAAATCAGTTTGGGTTAATCCTCTTCCATCATGATGCATTCGGATATACAATTTATCGCCGCTTAGGTTTTGTGTAAGATGAATAAAACTGGCATTACTGTGTTTTAAAATATTATTGATCAATTCCTGTATCACTCTAAAAATAATAAGTTCCTGCTCGGGCATCATCCGGGTACGGTAATCGTGGAAGCGGCAACTGGCATTCATACTGCCCGAGCTGCTGATTTTTTGAAAGAGATCATTTACCGCGCTCTCCAAACCAAAGTTTTTTAAGGTAGGCGGCATCAGGCTATGAGAGATATTACGAATCAATTGAATGGTATCATCAATAATTTGTTTGGCATTGTAAATACTCTGGAGCTGACTGGTTTTATCGAGGTTTACAAGGTTTTCGTTTAGGTATAGGCGTGCGGTAGCTAATAACGGACCGGCATCATCGTGCAAATCGGCTGCAATACGCTGGCGCTCCTCTTCCTGCAGGCGGATAGAGGCGTTTAGTAAAACTTTTTGCTGGTCGTGCTCCATCCGCTGTAACTGAAGCTGATAGCGAATTACCTTACGCTGATGAAATACGATAAATACTACCAGGCCAATGGTAAGCACCAGCATACCTACCGTTCCAAAAAGTAAAACGGTAGTGGCAGAATTAGGAGAAGCTTGAAGAAAATACATTTCAAAAGGGGTTGGGTAATGAGTGTTGATTATGGGTTTTCTATAATGGAATAATAGTCGAGTGAATCTTTATCAATTCGTTGTTTGTGTTTTCTGCCTTGAATAAAAATAGCTAGCCCAAACAAAATGTTTTTAATGGTATTAAATACATAATTTATCGGCCAGTATTTATGGAATTCTTCTTTGGTAAGATTTGATGAATAGATAAAAATGAAAAAAGTACCAGCGAGGTATACTAATATGCTGGTGACAATCCAAAATTCCGAGGTGCTATAAATAAATAAGGAATTTGGAGTCCTTATTTGCTCGAAAAAATAAACAAGACACATCGACATTATGAAAATTGCTTGGAATGTAACGGGTATTGTGTCGAGATTATTATTTCTATTGAACTGAAAATAGAGATTAATGACGCAAAAAATAACGAACATTACAATAATTACAATAATTACATTTCTTAGTAGTGGAAATGCAAGTAATGTGAAATAAAAAAAAAGGCTAAATGAGCAGAACTCAACTATCGTAAAAAGACTAAATGAAGTATTTTCAAAAGTAGCTGTAACTAAACCATTTTCATCTAAATACTTTGTCAATACGTCTGTGCAAAAAGAGTATACGATATAAACTATTATCACAATAACTCTAAGTTCGCTTATTTTCCTGTGATAGAATAAGTACACGAAAAGAGGAATTATTGCAGAAAGGAGACTTATATATATTAATAAATTATCTATATCTGGTAAGTTTTACCAAATATAGATAATTGCGAAATAGTTTCAAACATTAATCAAAGGCCCAAATATCATCTTCATCAATTGACGTTCTTGACCTACTTCCAGAATCACCTGCTGTTTTTATTCTGTCTGCAACAATCCCAGGAAGTGAATCTAAACAACCAAGTTGATTGATAATCGCGGTTCGTATAATACTTTTGCCGTCCAAATTAACTCCTACGTAGACAAGTGTTTTTTCGCCAATTTCATTTATCGCATTGTAAAATTTAATTCCCACACAACCTGGTTGTGCCAGAATTTGGTCGATAATATCGCGACCAATCAAATACCTGTGTACATCAGAAGGATTTGCCTGTTGGTAGCCCTTAACCATTTGGGTACCTAACTCAACACCAATTTCTTCTCCAATAGTTGCTACTTTTTTGGTAGTGAGTGTAGTTTGTGTCATAATAGTAAGTTTTAAGAGGTTTACGTTGCTAGTTTTCGAAACATAAATGACCTCTAAAAAAAAAACATGACCAACGGCTTATTGCTGACTCAAATACTGTAATTTGCCTGTAAGTTAAACCCCTCGTGCATTTGCGGGGATTTTATTAGTAACTATACGAGCAAAAATTGAGTATATTTTCGTTTAATTACTAGTAATTTTACTAGTAGTGAAATGGGAATTTACGTAGTATTTTATCTAAATAGATGAAAGTTATTCACAATATGAGCATTGTTGTGGATAAATTAGAAAAGTGAATAGGATTCCGGAAAATTTTTGAAAGAGTAAAGAACAACCCCTGGTTATGTAAAGCAATTAAAACCAATCGGCTGCGTTTTGAAAGGCTGGTGGTAGTTATAAAAAGTAGAATAGAAGAAGTTGACTGATACTGGATCTCTCAATGGATTTCATAAGATCATTGGAAATTTGTTACTGGACGGTAATCAGGATATTGGATGGATGCTGAGGTTGCTAATCCTTATCAATCAACTTCAGCTTCAAAAATATATCGCCCTAAAGATCTTTACAAGCGCAGAATTGCCCGTTTTTTTTCATTCGGTATTTCCCTTTGGCATCGTAAAATTGCAAAATGTTAAAAGGTAATTATCCCAAAATATTTCAACCTATTAAAAACCTGTTAAACCACTAACAAGCCAAACCCGCCCAATATGAGCACCGAACTGGTTATTAAAGTAGCATTGGCCGACGATCATAAAATTTTTCGCGATGGTATTCGCATGGCCCTTAAAGATAAAGAGTACCTGAAAATACTCTGGGAAGCGGAGGATGGCCGTGACCTGATGCATAAAATTCAATTGAAAAAACCGGATGTATTGCTGATGGATATACGAATGCCCGAAATTGATGGCGTAAATGCGATTGGCATTCTTCGTAAGGAATACGACGATATTAAAATAATTGTACTTACGATGTACGACGACCAGGAGATGATTACCAAAATGCTGGAACTGGGGGCCAATGCCTATCTTACCAAAACTTCGGACCCCGAAGAAATTTACCAGGCGATTCTTGGCTGTATGAATGACGACTTTTATTTTAATGACCTGGTGAATAAAGCGGTACTCAGTAAGCTACAAACCAAAAAACAGGTAAGGCAATTTTATCCCAACCCCGTTAAGTTTTCCGAAAAAGAATTGCGCATTTTAAAACTATTGGCAGAAGATAAAACCACCGAAGAAATTTCAAAAGAAGTTTTTTTAAGCCCGCGCACGATTGAAACCATTCGCCAGAACATGAAAACAAAAGTGGGGGCAAAAACAATTGCCGGGTTGATTATGTATGGAATGAGGAATAAACTGATCGATTGATTATTATTTTTAGACTTAGTTTTTATTCAATACAGATAGGAACACGGATGGAACGGATCGAACTAATAAAACGGATTGCGTCTTTGGCAGATTGATGGAAATTGTTACTTCAATTTCTTAAGTCAATAAAATGAATATTTAGGAAAGTGGTTCCTCAGAATTATCAAATATTTGAATAAATTTTGTATGTAGAATTCTCCTTCGCAGATTTCATTACTATGCTTGTAAATAGGAACACAGATCGAACGGATTGAACAAATAAAGCAGATTTTTTTTCAGATTGATCAACTGCCCGGTGCAATTTCTTACATCAGTAAAATGAATTTTAGGAACTTGTTTGTTCACCCTATCGATTAATCGCATAAAATTTTGTAAATAGAATTCTTCCTGGCAAGTTTGCTTATTATCCTTTTAAATGGAACATGGATAGAAGGAATGGAACGAATTTTTTTATATTATTGAAAAGTTTAGTTGTATAATTTTATCTGTCTATTTTCTTGCTCACGTTATAAAGCAACCAATCCCTGGCGGATAGAATACATGGCGAGCCCCACCCTGCTTTTAACATCCAGTTTTTCAAACAAATGATCCCTTAAATTATCAACCGACCGGGGATTGAGGTCCATTCGCACCGCAATTTCTTTGTAGGTTAAATCCGAAGCGGCTAGTTTAAGGAAACTGATTTCCTGTTCACTAAGCATATTTTTTTGGATACCCGCATCGGAATTATTCCGAAACAGGTTCACCAGTTTACCGGTTGTATTATGCGAATAGTAATAGCCGTTAGTAATAACCGATTGAATAGCGAAACGGAGTTCGGACGGGTGAACATCTTTTTTTAAAAATCCTTTTACACCGGCCTGCAATAGCCGAATCATAGTAGCTTCTGCATCGTACATGGTAAGCATCAGCACCTGTACCTGCGGGTAATGGTCTTTAAACCAAAGTGCCGTTTCGTATCCTCCCATTTTCGGCATATTGAGATCGAGAATCGCAATATCCGGAATTTGTGAAGGCATTAATTGCGAAACTATTTCTTCTCCATTACTGGCCTGGCAAATAACTTTGCAATCGCCAAAGCTATCAATTAAAGAAGCCAGCGCATTGCGTAAAAGTTGGTGATCGTCGGCCAATGTAATTTTAATGAGCGGATTGTTCTCTTTCATTTTTTATCGGAATTATTGCGTCAATAATGGTACCCTCGCTATTGCTTGAAATGGAAAACTGGCCATTCATTAATTTCGTTCTTGCCCGCATATTGTGCAGGCCAAGGCCATTCTTTTCTTTTTTATTTTCTACAGAAAAACCGCATCCATTGTCTTTGATCTTTAGTAATAACTGGTTGGTGTCGTAATGAAGTTCTATACGCACCATCGAGGCACGGGCATATTTCAGAATATTATTTAACGCCTCCTGAACAATACGAAATAGCAATAATTCTTTTTGATTGTCGAGGAAAATCGATTCACCACTCACTACCATACTCATTTTTAAGGTACCAATTTTAGCGATCCTTACTACCTCATCTTCCAAAGCCTTTATCAGTCCATTGCTGCTAATTACCTGGGCATTGAGGCTATGCGAAATCGCATTCAGGTCGTTAATAGCCTTGCCGATAAGTTCGGACGACTCATTTATTTTTTGAGATGGATAATCAGGCACCGTTTCATCGATGGTATTCAGGTTGAGTTTGGCAAGTGTAAGCGACAGGCCGATATTATCATGAATCTCACGGGAAATATGCTGGAGTGTTTGCTCCTGTATTTCCAGTTCTGTATTTAGGAGCGATTTTTCATAGGATGCTTTTAAGGCTTCGATATTTTCCTGGAACATAATTTGTTTGCGTTGATAAAAATAAAGCAGCAGTACTACAAATAAAATGAGTACCAAGGCTATTATCGAAGCCGTTATAACTAGCAAGACTATGGTTTCGCGGGTGCTTTGCATAAATAAGCTCTTGTTAGTAGAATAAAGAACAGACTATAACAGATATAATTTATTGAAAAAAGGCTAGGATCATCAATAAGTCCGTCTTCAGTGAAAACATATTTAGTATTAACATAAATTGGAACCGTACATAAAAAATAAAGTAAAGCACCAATGGTGATCCAAAACGAAGGTTCGTTAAATAAATTCGGTTTGGGTTTCTCAACGAATAAAAAGAGTAAATAAATTATTGCTAAAGCAAGAATTATGATAGACTGGATAAAATAGAAATTGTTCGGTACTAATAATCGAAAACCATTTTCTCCCCATTTGTAAACTAGGGAGAATAAATAGACAACCAAAACAACCTGTAAAATTTTTCTAAATCTGTTTTTTATTACTATGTAATAATAAATGTAAAGACAAAAGAATTCGACAAGTAAAAAAACTATGACTGAAAAGTTAGAAGTAAAAAAATTATCAACCCTAATGAAGTACCTAACAATATAAAAACTAACAGATTGTTGGAGACTAACTAAGGGATACAAGAACATAAATCTTAACCCCTCGTGTTTTTTTCGTTGTATAAACCCAATGATTGTTGCTAATAATGCACAAAGGACCGTGATAAGGTCTGTATAAAAATACAATGCACTTGCTTCCAATAATTCCTTCATTGCTTCCTTGTAAAATAATTAATCGAAAAACTACACCAATTCTTTCAAATACCAGAAAGAAAAACCTCGGAAATTCTAAGAAAAAAACGTTCATCGTTAATTCCTCCAATTAAAACTTAATGGTAGCTTCATTATTAGATGATTGCAACTGCAGATGGTAAGAAAGAAGCTCTTTGATGGTCGTCTTTTTCACATGGTTATTCTTTAAAACAATTTAAGTTTCGGTATTCATTTGACCAAATAGGCTCGTACGCCTGGAATAGGAAATTGAATAACCTTGGTAGAATTTATGACCAGCAGTATTATGGTTTCGCGGGTGCTTTGCATAAATAAGCTCTGGTGAGGAGAAGAAAAAACAGACTATAACAGATATGATTTATTGAAAAAAGGCTAGTATCATCAAGAAGTCCATCTTCCGTGAAAACATATTTAACATTAACATAAATTGGAACCGTACATAAAAAATAAAGTAAAGCACCAATGGTGATCCAAAACGAAGGTTCATTAAATAAATTCGGTTTGGGTTTGTCAAGGAATAAAAAGAGCAAATAAATTATTGCTAATGCAAGAATTACGATAGACTGGATAATATAGAAATGGTTCGGTGTTAGTAGTCGAAAACCATTTTCTCCCCATTTGTAAATAAATAGGAACAAATAGATAATAAAAACAATTTTTAAAATTTTTCTAAAACCGCTACTTTTTATTATTTTATAATAATAGATATAAAGACAAGAAAATTCTACAAGTAGGAAAGCAATAATTGAAAAATGTGTTAAGAATGATGTGTCGACCTTAAGGATGAAGTAAAGGAAATAAGTAACGCTCATTTGTAAAAAACTCGATAGAGGGTAAAGGAACATAAATCGTAACTCCCTATGTTTCTTTCTCATTATAAATCCAATGATGCTAGCTATCAATGCACAAAAAATCGAGATTAAATCCATATAAAAATACAGTGCACTATTTTCCAATAATTCCTTCATTGCTTTCAAATAAATTAATTACCTGAAAAAGTACAGCTATTCTTTTGAATGCAGGGCAAGAAAAACCTCAGAAAATTTAAGAAAAAAACGTTCGTCGTTAATTCCTCCTTTAAAAACTTAATAGTAACTTCAATAATGGATATTAACATCAGCGGATTATAGGAAAGAAGCTCTTTGATTATAGTCTTTTTCACATGAAAATACATAACCACCGTTTTACTTTCGGTATTCATTTGGCCAAATGAACGGGCATGCCGAAAACCGGAAGTTGAACAGAGTAGGCGCTTTCTTATAATAATTAATCATATGAAATTTTCATTTAAAATTCTAGCAGCTTTTTTCCTGCTTATGTATATTGTTTCCTGTAAACGTCAGATCGAGTCCCCTAGTGAACCAGGTATAAGTATTAAAGATATTTCTGAAATTGCACAGGATACTACATTCATTAATTTTTTAAAAGATCAACTTAATTATTCTTTAATAAAAAAGAATACTAAAAAAATTAATGAAATTCTTAAAAATCAGACTATTTCAAGCGAAGAGATGAAAACCATTCACAATTATTTTGGATTCAACAACCCAATCGATTTCCTAAATCATTTCAACGAAATGAAGCGTAGGGCACTTTATCTGGATAAAGTGTTTGGATTAAACAGAATGGAAATTTCCGCAAAAAGAGATATATTAATTAATGGATTTGAACGGTTGTTAAAAAAAATAAACACTAAAAATGAAGGTACAATTTCCCGTGCATTGGCAGATGGCCCCTGCGAAACAGCTCGGGTAAATTGCATCGTAACTGTAACTTCGGAATCTGCAATTATGCATTTAGGTTGTGCAGCTTTAGATTTAACTGTTCTTGGGGGCCTTTTATGTCATGGTGCAGCAGTTGCCTACCAATGGTCGGCTGGTAATACCTGTAATTCAAATTATCAATTATGTGTTAATCAACGAATAAATTAAAATTAACTATTATGATTAAGCTATTTGAAAAACCTGTGTTCAGGATTGTCCCTGTTCTTACATTTTTTACCCTTGCCGGCTTTCATTTTGTTACCAAAGAAAAAAATGCTTCGTTATTTTATTCTCTTTTACTATTAATAAGTGTATTTGTTATCCTGAATATATTTATTGTGTTGGCTAATTACCAAAATAGTAAAACGACAGGTTCCCGAAGAATTGCTATATTGGTTGGCTTTCTTATCGTTTGTATGGTGATTTACTTAATCCAACGGTTTACATAACCTTTTGTAAAACCTGAATTCATTTTATGCGCTGGTGGTTGTTAGCAATCAGTTTTATTTTATAAAAAATTGTATGAGAAAAAAAATGATGAAATATATTTAGTAGCAGAGATCCGTTAAAAAAACCGGATTCTCTGTTGTTTTCCCCATTTTTTCTTTTCATTTACTCTATACTTTTATTCTATCATCGCTTTTTTTGAGGATAAGTGTTAAGCAGAGGGATTAACTATCTGTCTGTTACCCGCTGCTTTTGTAAACTAAAAATGTTCTATGAATAATCCAGGTTCTGCCTTTTTCTTTGAAGATTAATCAGTAAGTTTTGACCAGGGATTTATGATCTGATTAGTTGCACGCAAAATGGCTTTTGCAAGTAAAGCAAGGCAGAAAAGTATTCAGAGTACGTTTAAACAATAAAAACAATGTATAGTCCTGCAATATCATTTCGAAACAATAAAAATAAGAATTATGAAACGATTGGTGTTATTAGCGTTGATTTTTATCAGTTTATCATCGGTAGCTTCTGAAAGTTATCAGGATCTAATGCTTAAGGGCATAACTTCAATAAAAAAGGATGATGTAAAAATAAGCTTCAACCTGGGTAAGTTTCAGGAAGAAGATATGAGTAAGATAGAAGTTATGTTGGATAAGATAGCTGTTACAGATTTGCCAACAGAAAACTCGTGTACCATTACAATAACCTTAGAGTTTTCAATGGGAATATTTAAAGCTACTGGTTCTGCTTCCGCAACAGCCACTACTTGCAAAGAGGCAGCGGCAATAGCGGCTAAGGGCGCAAAGGAGGCGTTAGTGGCTGCTAGTTGGGTTATCAAGTAATACATTTGCAGGACTATCGTTGTTAAAAATATTTCTTATTTTAATTAAAAACTTAACGTTTATGAAAATCATCTTAGTTGGAATGACGTTGGGACTATTATCCTTTCACGGTAACGGACAAACTACGAATTCAATCAAGGTTGGCTATACGTTTAAGATTAATCTTTCCAGGAAATCGATAGCAGATTCATTAGAAGGCACCACTCACATTGGATATTTGATGGTGGCACCCAATGAGTCATTCTTTGTTATTGATTCAAAATACGAAGAAATTGAAAAGCCAAGTGCCACAGCAGGTCTCAATAATTCTGTAATTATCCTGGATAGCATGCAAAAAATTTATAAGAATATCAAAGAGAATAATATGATATGTGAAGAACAGGGAATCGGTGCAAAGTATTGGTACATGGATTCATTGCATAACCAGCAATGGACCATCGGTTCGGAAACCAGAACTATCGGCACCTATGAGTGCAAAAAAGCTACCTGTTCGTATTGGGGGAGAGAGTATACCGCATGGTTTTCGACCGAAATTCCCATCAGTAACGGACCATGGAAATTTGGCGGTTTGCCTGGCCTTATTCTGGAAGTATACGATAGTGAGCGAAAAATATTTTACTCCTTGAAATCGATACAGCAACCCTGTGTTGGAAAGTGTACAATTGCAATTGAAACAAAGAAGGTGATAAGTAAGCAATTGTTTATTGCGAAATTTAAACAGGGAATTGAAAAAGTAAATATATATGTACAGGCGCAGGCAAATCAAAATGCTGGTGCAAATAAAGTAAAAGCGACCATGAAATTTGATACAATTGAAATATATTAGAATTGAAATCAGCTTGTTTTTTTGTGATTTCACTATTTCTTGCTCTTGAGGGGAAGAATCAAACCATACAAAATATTGAAGGCATAACTACTGATAGTTTGCTGCAACCTGTTATTGGGGTCTCTGTTATTGTTTATGGAAGGCAGAATGATAAAATGCTGGGATTTAGCATTACAAACAAAGAAGGCGTTTTTAAAATAATAATTTCTATTGCCGAGAAGCATGTCGTTGTCAAAATAAATGCCCTTGGTTATCAACGGAAAATAATAAACGTTGATATTAGTGGGGGCGATACCAATTTCGGGAGAGTAATTTTGGAAAGGTCAACTCAGATTCTTAAAGAAGTAATTGTAGTATCAAAACCATCACCGGTAAAGCAAAGAGGAGACACTACAGAATATAATGCAAATGCTTTCAAAGATGCATCCACAAAAAAATTAGAAGATATCCTGAAAAAATTGCCAGGTATTTCTGTAGATGACAAAGGGATGGTTACTTTCAGAGGCAGACCTGTTGAAAAAATTTTGATCGAAGGAGATGATTTGTTCGAAGATCAATACTCAATCTTATCAAGGAATTTTAATGCAAGCGCTGTTTCAAAGATTCAGGCAATTGACAAATACGTCGAAAACCCACTACTAAAGGGAATAGAAAATTCCGATCGTGTTGTTCTTAATATAACAATGGAAGAAGATGTAAAAAATAAATTCTCTGGGGATGTTTCTGCTGGTGCTTCTATTAACGGATTTTATGGTTTCAGTACAAATCTTTTTTCTATTGGAAGAAAGTTTAAAATGGCAGCCGTAGGCCACTATAACAATACGGGAACTTCTCATTACGAAGCCGACCAATTTACAGATCGAACCATCGATTTCTTTGAAAATCGTCCTCACAATTTTTATAATGCCTCCGAAGTCAATCTGCCCAGTGTTGGGAGTGAACGATTTAAACGTTCGCGCATTAACTTTTCAACATTAAGCGCAATATTTCCCATTTCGAAAACCATTAAAACTAAAGTTTCATTATTTCATAATTATAACAAAACAAACACGGCTGAAGATGATTTTTCTTCAGTTAATTTTATTGGTTCACCTGGCTGGGAATCTCAATTCAAAACATTAGGCCAGCATAGATATAATACAGTTTTTAGTCGTATTGAAACTAATATTAAATTAACAGACAGTTCTGCATTGAACACTATCGTCTCATTTTCCCGTCAGCAATCACAATTTATTTTTTCACAACTCGCAAGCCTATCCTTCATTGATACATTAGCCGAAGAAACCAATAACCATTCCGAAAATTTTTCCCTGGTATCCACTTACTCGAACCGAATATCATCGCGGTCAGCCATTCAAGTGGAAGGCATATTCATTAATACCAACATGCCATTAGAATCAACGATTCAATCGGATAGATTTCATTCTTTTTTTAATGTGGGAGAAAGTTTCCAAAAAGTAAAGAATTCGGAATTAATCAGAAGCAATTTTTTATCAGCAGAAGGAAAATTTTTGACATCGAGAGGTAAACATCGTTTATCGGCTATTGCTGGGTTTCAGAGGGTACAGATTAATGCATTCAATTCGTTGAATTTATTTTCTACCGACAGTATACTTCAAACAGGCATTGCGTATTCAAATAACCATCAAAACACTAGCAGCACAGTTTCTTTTTCGGTTGAAGATGCACTTGAGACGAGGCGATGGAAAATTAAAGGAAAGATTGGCATCATGAATTTATTTTACACACAGGAAGATTTTGGAATAAATTCATTTCATCAACCTATCTTTTATATATCACCAGGCTTTTCCTTACACTACATATCCAGACGAAAGGGTACATTCTTGTTTTCTTATAATCGCAATACTAAGGCTCCTGGTATCACCGATTTAATACCTGGTTATTATCTTGGAAATTACAGCGGTTTTTCAAAAGGATTTGGTAAGTATTCTGCCATCAACCGAAATACAGTAATCGTAAATTATAATTACTTTAATTTTATTAAGCAGGTTGAAGTAAATATTAGTCTCTTTACTACTTTTTCTGATAAAGAATATGGATACCAGATGGCGATAAGCCCACAAATCAATAAATCCGAAAAGACAATTTTTGA
>JANNEK010000145.1:0-7262 GCA_031378605.1 Chitinophagaceae bacterium
TACCAAAACTGAAATAAGAGCTCCTTTCAATGGCAGGATTGGATTAAAAAATATTAGTATGGGCGCCTATATTTCGCCGGCTAATATTATTACAACAATAAGCCAGGTAAATAAATTAAAATTACAGTTTACGATTCCGGAAAAATATGGTTCGGTTGTACAACGCGGTCAGGAAGTGCAATTTTTATTAGATGGTTCATTAAAAACATACAAAGCTACGGTGATGGCTACTGAATCATCGATTGAAGAAAATACCCGAAGCATGACGGTACGTTCAGTGGTAAATGCCGTTGATAAATTTTTAGTACCCGGTTCATTCGCGAAAGTAAAAATGACCCTCGGCAAAAATGAAAATGCGTTGATGATACCAACGCAATCTGTAATTCCACAGGGAAGAACTAAACAGGTAATATTGTTTAAGGCAGGTAAAGCAATGTTCGCGACCATCACAACGGGGGTTCGGGATTCTGCTAATATCCAGGTATTAACAGGTATCAGCAATAACGATACAGTTATAACCACCGGATTACTATTTATTCGCCCAGGCAGTGATGTAACCTTATCAAAAGTACAATGACAATTAATTAGTGGTAAATGAATTTATCAGAACTAAGTTTAAAAAGGCCCGTTCTTGCGATTGTTTTTTCCATTCTTATTTTAATATTTGGGGGAATTGGTTTCACGTTTCTGGGTGTGCGTGAGTATCCGGCAATTGACCCGGCAGTTATTAACGTACTCACGTCTTATACAGGAGCCAACGCAGAAATTATTGAACAACAGATTACCGAGCCGTTGGAAAAGGCAGTGAATGGCGTACAGGGTGTTCGCAATATTACTTCCTCAAGTGCGCAGGGAAGCAGCAATATTACGGTAGAGTTTGACCTGGAAGTAAATTTAGAAAGAGCGGCTAATGATGTTCGTGAAAAAGTTGGGCAGGCACTGAATACACTTCCTCAGGATATAGACGCCCCTCCCATTGTAAGTAAAGCCGATTCAGATTCGGACCCAATTATTTTTTGCCAGATTCAGAGCCAAACGAAAGGGCTACTGGATCTAACCAATTATGCAGAGAACGTTGTTCAGGAAAGACTGCAAACAATTAATGGGGTAAGCGGTATCAGAGTTTTTGGCAGTCGTTTTGCTATGCGACTGTGGATAGATCCTTCCAAATTAGCTGCCTATAAACTAACGATACCAGACATACGAGCCGCATTGGATCGGGAAAATATTGAATTGCCCGGCGGAAAAGTAAGGGGTAACAATACAGAAATGACTGTAAAGGCTTATGGCAAACTTACTTCAGAAGATGATTTTAATAACTTAATAATAAAAGAGGATGCCAGTAGTATTATTCGCTTCCGCGATTTAGGAAATGCGGTATTAGGTCCCGAAAATGAGGAAAGCGGTTCACGAAAAAATAATTTCCCTTCAGTAAACCTGGGTATTATTGCCCAGCCAGGATCAAACCAAATTGCGATTGCAGATGAAGTATATAAACGACTTGAGGAAATTAAAAAAGATATGCCTGCTGATATCCTTTTGGAAGTTGGATTTGACCGTACCATTTTTGTTCGAAATGCAGTAAAGGAAGTAAAGGAAACGTTATTGATTGCAATTGGGTTGGTGGTCATTATAATTTTTCTTTTTTTTAGAGAATGGTCGATGGCATTTCGACCACTCATTGATATCCCTGTTGCATTAATTGGTTCTTTTTTTATTATGTATATCGCTGGGTTTTCGATTAATGTACTTACCATGCTTTCGCTGGTATTAGCGACAGGATTGGTGGTGGATGACGGAATAGTAGTTACGGAAAATATCTATAAGAAGATGGAACAGGGTATGGATAAGTATAAAGCGGCCCGTGAAGGTTCCAAAGAAATTTACTTTGCAGTAATTGCTACTTCTATTACCCTTGCAGTTGTTTTTCTTCCTATTATATTTTTAGAGGGTTTCGTAGGTCGCCTTTTTAGGGAATTTGGAATTGTGGTGGCCGGGGCGGTAATTATTTCAGCTTTTGTTTCCCTAACGCTTACGCCTGTTCTAAATATATATCTAACCAGTTCAAACAAAAAACACTCCTGGTTTTATAGGATTTCTGAGCCATTCTTTTCTGGTATGGAAAATATGTATCGAAATTCTTTAAAAGGGTTTATGCATGTACGATGGTTTGCTTTTTTAATTGTAGCCGCCTGTGCAGCCATCATTTATTTTATTGGTAAAGGTCTTCCGTCAGAACTAGCCCCACTCGAAGACAGAAGTCGTTTGCGGGCAAGTATCTTAGCCCCTGAAGGAACTGATTATGATTATATGGACAATGTTGTGAAGGATATTAATCAACTTCTTATTGATTCTATTCCTGAACGAAGAATTCTGCTTTCATTTGCCCCAAGTTTTTCCGGAACCGGCGGAGTAAATTCAGCTTTTTTAAGCATGGGGTTATATGATCCCAAGGAAAGGAAATTATCACAGGATGAGGTTGCGAAACATATGAATAAAATGTTTACGCGCTATACCAATGTTCGAATTTTCACCGTTCAGGAGCAAACGATTTCTGTTGGACTAGGATCACGGGGATCCTTACCTGTTCAATATGTGGTTCAGCATCTCAACTTTGAGAAATTAAAAGAAAAAATGCCCCGTTTTATTGAAGAAGTATCGAAGAGCCCGGTGTTCCAGGGATTTGATTTAAACTTAAAATTTAATAAGCCTGAATTGCAGGTTACGATCGACAGGTTAAAAGCAAGTGAATTAGGTATCTCTGTCCTCGACATATCCAATACCATACAATTGGCACTGAGTGGAAGAAGGTTTGGTTATTTCATTATGAATGGAAAACAATACCAGGTTATTGGCCAGGTTGAACGGGATAATAGAGACGAACCATTAGATCTGAAAGCATTTTATGTACGTAATCGTTCGGGTGATCTGATTCAATTGGATAATGTAGTGACGATTACTGAGACCGCCAACCCTCCTACCATTTTTCACTTCAATCGGTTTAAGAGTGCAACTGTTTCGGCTGGGCTTGCCAGTGGAAAAACACTGGGTGACGGAATAAAAGAAATGGAAAGAATTGGAGCCAAAGTACTGGACGACTCTTTCACCAAATCATTAAGTGGTGCTTCGAGAGATTTTGCAGAAAGTTCTTCCAATACTTCTTTTGCCTTTCTGCTTGCACTGGTATTAATTTATCTTGTACTTGCGGCACAATTCGAAAGCTTTATCGATCCGTTTATTATAATGATTACCGTTCCACTGGCATTAGCCGGGGCTGTATTAAGTTTGTATCTTTTTGGACAAACATTAAATATATTTTCTCAAATAGGAATTATCATGCTTATTGGATTGGTTACTAAAAATGGAATATTGATTGTTGAATTTGCAAATCAAATGAGGCGCAAAGGGGAAATGAAGATACCCGCTGTTGTAAATGCGGCCGTTGCACGTTTAAGACCCATTTTAATGACAACGCTCGCCACTACTTTAGGCGCCTTACCCATTGCTTTATCGTTAGGTTCAGCCGGTAAGAGCCGTATTCCACTCGGTATTGTAATTGTTGGAGGCATGCTATTTGCCCTCGTATTAACCTTGTATGTTGTTCCTGCATTGTACACCTTCTTATCAACAAAAAAGAAAGCCCAGCCCAATGAGGAGAATTAACTTCATTCTTTTATTTCTATTACCTGTTGTTGCATTCACTCAACAAAATGTATTAACACTTGAAGACGCAATTGGAGTTGCCCTCAGGAATAATTATAATATCTTAATGGCAAAAAATGATTCGTCAGGTTTTGCATTGGATAAATCGTATATCAATGCGGGCTTTTTACCAAGAATAAATGCCAGTGCCCAGAAAGTATGGAATAACAACGCACAAAAACAGGAACTGCAAAATGGAACCAAGAAAGATACTTCAGGCATTAAATCAAATAACCTGCAGGCTTCATTAAACCTGAACTGGACATTATTTGATGGCATGAAGATGTTTATTACAAGGGAAAAAATTATTGAGTTTGACAGGTTAGGTGGACTTACCGTGAAGAATCAGGTAATAACTACCGTAGCAGAAATTGTAAATACTTATTTTAATATTGTTCGGTCCAAGCTACAACTCAAAGCAATAGACGAACAACTATCTATCAATGAAGAAAGAGTAAAACTGGCAGATCGTAAATTTAGTGTGGGGTTAGGTGCCAAACCTGAATTATTGCAAGCCAAAGTAGATTTGAATGCACGAAAGGCAGCGAGGCTTCGGCAATTAACTGCCATTGAACAATTAAAGCAAGCGTTAAACCAACTCATGGCCTTGTTGCAACCGACCAACTACGATGTAATGGATAGTATTCCTATCAACACCTCCTTGCAATATGCTGACCTGCAAAATGGAATTGTCAATACGAACCCAACTATTTTAATTGCCCGGAAGAATATTGAAATTTCAAAGCTAATTGTAAGGGAAAGAAAAGCTGAACAGTTTCCTATTCTCACTTTTAATTCAGCGTACAATTTTAACCGTACGGTGAACAAAGCTGTAATCAATCAGTTTACCCCGTTGTTTAATCAAAACAAAGGATTGAATCTTGGATTTGGCCTTACAGTTCCCATTCTTAATAATTTTAATACCAAACGACTGATTCAACAGGCGCAACTTGATGTACAATACCAGGAATTATTTTTGAACAATCAATTAAGCCTGGTGGACCTTGCCTTAAGCAATGCATTTAAAGATTATGAACTGGAGAAAAAGTCGCTGGCACTGGAAGAAGAAAATATTTTATTAGCAAAGGAAAATGTAACTATAGCGCTAGAACGTTTTAAACAGGGAGTATCTACTTATCTTGAATTACGTGAAGCTCAAATAAGTTTGGAACAGGCCTACGATCGATTGATTGCGGCACGTTATAATACCAAGATTGCAGAAACCGAATTATTGAAATTGAAAGGAGATTTGGTGAGATAAAAAACAATCTTTATGAGTTTTTAACGGTTTGTAGTTTGTTGTTTGTAGTTAATTTAGCACAAACTTTTTCCTATGGCTACAATATGCCGCTTCGAAGACTTAGAAGTATGGAAAAAAGCTCGTGTGCTTTCGCAACATGTTTATCAAATAACATTAACGGAACCCATCAAAACTGATTTCAGGATAAAGGATCAAATGCGTGGTAGCGTTGGATCTATTATGGATAACATAGCAGAAGGTTTTGAAAGAAGCAGCAGACTGGAATTTATCAATTCCCTTAGTATTTCAAAAGGCGAAACGGGCGAATTAAAATCTCAATTATATCGCTGTCTTGATAATCAGTATATATCGAATGAATTATTTGAAGAATTGTATAATTTAGCTGATCAAATAACTAAAACGTTAACTTCATTTATCAGTTACTTGAACTATTCAAAAACAAGGGGGCAGAAATTCAAAAACAGATCGGGCAATGAGTGAACCAAAAACTAAAAACTATAAACCACAAACTATTGAAGTGGGCATCATCATGGGCAGCGATAGCGACCTTCCTGTTATGCAGGGTGCGGCTGATCTCTTGAAAGAATTTGGAATCGGTTATGAGTTAACGGTAGTATCGGCGCATCGAACACCGCTTCGCATGGTTGAATATGCGCAGAAAGCAAAAGAAAGAGGCTTAAAAATTATTATTGCCGGTGCTGGCGGTGCTGCACATTTACCCGGCATGGTTGCCTCTATTACTACTTTACCTGTTATTGGTGTTCCTGTTAAATCTTCAAATTCTATCGATGGCTGGGATTCTATATTATCAATTTTACAAATGCCCAATGGAATTCCGGTTGCAACAGTTGCATTAAACGCGGCCAAAAATGCAGGCATACTTGCAGCCACTATACTGGGCGCATTTGATTCTTCTATTGGCAATAAAGTACAGGAGTACAAAAAAAATATGGACGCAGAAGTATTGAAAAAAGTAGAAAAATTAAAATCAGATGGATGGTTAAATGGTTTTGATTAAACTAATTGCGTATTTAACCCTTCGATAAATCGTTATTATTTTATTTATCCATGCACGATATAAAAGGGCTGTTTCCTTTTCACAAAGAAAACAGCCCTTTATTTTTGAATTCGAGCAAATAATTTTATAACTCTAGTTTTATTAAGTATTATCATTTGTTTGGAGGAACAATGATATTTAATTTCTTTAATACAAGTGGTAATATATCATCCGTAACGGGGAAGGCAATTAATTGTTCCTTACTTAATACATAGGAATAACCATTTTCTTTTGCAACAGCCTTGGCAGTTTCAAGAGCCTTTGCCTGAATAGGAGCTAATAAATCCTGTTCTTTTTTATTCATCAACTGTTGTGCTTCCTGGTTGAAGTTGATCATCTTCAAAGAAATCACATTCAGTTCCCTTCTTTTTACTTCTTTTACACTTTCATTCCACTTTAAAGAATCTATTTTAAAAATACTATCCTGCCTGGAAAATTCAGCCTGGTTATCCTGGCCCTGTTGTACTAATGCCTTTTCATAGTCATTGAGGTTTGTGGTAGCAGTTTTAAACTCTGGCATCGTATATACCAGTTCCTGAATGCTGATATAACCAATTTTATTCTGAGCCTGCAATTGATTTCGATTAACCAGGAAAAAAGAAAGAGAAAGCAGCATCGAAAATTTGATGTTCATTTTTTTATTGTTTTGTTTAAAAAAGACAAGATTAATTGCTTATTCGCTGCGATTGAACTACTAAAAAACTTCAATTGAAAAATCTATTTATTCGTGCCGTGAACCAATAATTGTCCATTCATCTGCCATCCAAACCTTATTGAATTTGCGGGCAATAAACTGAAGCGTATCTGCAAAACGTTCAGTATAACCCGAAGGAGTATTTTCCATTACAGGAAGTTTATACAACCCCGTTACATGCGCCACTACCTTATAAGCTGTTAAAGAATCTTCCTTTAGTTTAATTACTTCATCAACAACAACAGAATCCAACAACCAGGTACCAGCTCCTTCTATGGAACTTTGCTGTTTATAGTTTAGTCGCACAAGTTCTATTGCCCGCTGGTCATTTAATGCTGCTCCACAAGAACAAAAGACAATTGCGATTAAAAAAAGAGTTCCGAACCAGGTAAAGATTCGGAACCTTAAAAAAAGTATTTCTGCCATTCCTATAATTTCATATCTCCAATTATTCCTTTGATACGCGCATCCAGTTCCGAATTCACTTTTTCAAAATCACCGGCCCGTAGTAATTTAGTATTAACACTAAAATAAAATTTAATTTTTGG
>JANNEK010000224.1:0-9792 GCA_031378605.1 Chitinophagaceae bacterium
GAAGCAGAAGATTTTATAGACTATGACCATTTTGCAGAGTTATGGCTGACTTTACTAATACCTGTTTTAGACAAACTTAGAAATACCCGTAAACGAAAACGAACTATCATAACACTAAAAGACCTTTCAATTAAAGATGTAAAGCTTACAAATGAAAACTTGGAATGGTTAATAGAAAATTGTCGCTATGCTCATACTTTGGATGAAATAATTGCTGCTTGTATTATAGGTGTGGAGAAATAATTAGCGTTTACAAATACTGTAATTTTCATATCTTGAAATATTAAATTAAAAATCACTTCAATTAAATGTTTTTATCTTCTATTAAAATAAAAGGATATAAAGTTTTTAACCAAGAATTTACTGTAACCCTTAATCCTGGCTTAAACATATTAGTAGGAGAAAATGGCTCTGGGAAAAGTGCTGTCATAGATGCTATCCGTCTTGTTTTACTTGAAGATGAATATGGAAGAAGTGGAATTGATTCTACTGATTTTCACAGACCCATTGACCAGCCTGCAAAATCAAAAGGGGTTGATAAAATAAATATCCGTTCGGAGTTTGAAGATTTAAAAGACGATGAACAAGTAGCTTATTTGCCTTGGTTGGACTTAAATACACCTACAAAAGCAATTCTAAATTTATCTATTGAAAATAAAGAAGATGCCAGAGGAAAGTTTAAGCGTAAAATATGGGGCAATGAATCTGAAAGTGGCTTGTTTGAATGGGAACTTCTTAGCAGGATTGCTTGCATTTACTTGCCCCCATTAAGAGACGCAGAAGATAAATTAAAAGCGTATAAAGGTTCAAGGCTTGCAAGGCTTCTTAAAAATCTTAAAAAAAATGAAAACCCCGATGAGATACATCCATTAGAAAAGAAGTTTGCAGCATTTAATAAAGATTTGCTAAGAGACGATTCAATAAAGTCTGCCAATAAATCTATTCAGGAAAATTTAGTAAAATCTGTTGGCCAAATTTTCGGACAAGATGCTTCTATACAATTTTCTGAAATAAATTTCGACAGAATCGTAGAAAGGTTAAAGCTCTTATTTTATCCATTACCCAGTAACGGGGCTGCAAGAGATTTAAATATGTTTAGGGAGTTAGAGGAAAATAGCCTTGGGTTTAATAATATACTTTACTTGGCAACCATACTTGCTGAGTTGGAAGGTTTAGATAGTTCAAAAACTTCACACAAAGTTTTACTGATTGAAGAGCCAGAAGCCCACTTGCATCCACAGTTACAAATAAGACTACTTCAGTTCTTGAACGAAAAAGCTTTGGAAGATAATATCCAAATAATCGTAACTACTCATTCTCCCACCTTAGCCGCTTCGATTGACATAAATACTTTAAAAGTTCTTACCGTTAAAAAAGCTGGTGAAAGCCCCGTTTATACATCACTATCAAAATGCGGTTTTGATAGTGATACAAAGAATTTTTTGCAAAGATGGCTGGATATAACAAAATCAATTCTTCTTTTTGCTAAAGGAGTTTTGATGGTGGAGGGGATTGCAGAGGCTTTGGTAATAAAAGAACTAACACCGTATATTCTAAGAAAACTTGCAATTAATAATCCGGGAAAGAATTATCTAAAAGATTTAGAGGAATATGGTATTTCAATCATAAATCTCAATGGAATTTATTTTCGCCATTTTATGACCCTGTTTCAAGGGTACAATAAAAAGGCTGATGGTAGTTTTGAGAAAACAGATTATATCCCCATAAGGTGTGCAGGCTTAACAGATAACGACCCCGACACGGGAGTAAAACCAACTGCACAAAATCCAGCAGCAGGAAAAAATCATCAACTCTACATGATTCAGGATTTGGAAAATAACTCTCAACTATGCAGGTTGTTTTCTAACCTAAAAACATTTGAATATGATTTGGCATTAGCTGGAAACAACCTTATTGTAATGGCTGAAGTTCAATTGGCTTTAACTACTACTAATGGACCCATTAAAACTCAATTGCAACAGTATACTCAAACCAATTGGGCACAGAAAACACCTGCAGAAAAAGCTGATGCTGCTTTTTGGCTTTTGGAACACATAGACAAAGGAGAGTTTGCACAAAAACTTTCTCAAAGGTTATCAGAATCTAATACGGTGTTCACCATTCCAGACTACATTGTAAACGCAGTCAATTGGGTTATAGATTAAAATGCTGCAAAACAAAAAATATAAGCTTTTATATAAAATCAAAACTTGCCTTAATTGCAGTTGGGAAGAATTAAAAAGGTTCAGCGATGAACAGGCTGAGTATATCAATCATTACCTAAAACATTCTTCCTATTTAAAAGCTTGCCCAGGTAGCGGAAAGACTGAAGTGATAGGAATAAAGAGTGCTTACGAAATCTATAAATGGGAATCTGAAAATTCAGGAATTGCTGTGGTTACTTTTACTACAAGTGCTGCAAAGGAATTAAACAATAGAATTAGAAAGTTTGGGGCTGTTTCTTCAGAAACGTTTCCTCATTTTATTGGAACATTTGACGGTTGGATTCATAATTATATACTTCAGCCATTTGCACATTATCTTACAGGGTACGCAGGCAAAGATGGCGATAAAAGCATAAGGCTTGTAGATATTGAAAGTTCGGCAGGGTTTCTTTCAAATTACACTTGTAAAGATATTTTTCGGGATAATAGAATGAAACCTATCGAAGTAACGGAGTATCATTTTGATTATACTTGGAAAAATATAACTGCCGAATCCGATATGGCTAAAGGCATTTTCAAGTCTGGATTATCGCAAGCAGAAATAAAATTTCTAAGGGATAAAAAAGGAGATTTTATTAAAAAGGGTTTTGCTACATACTCGGATATAGAAATGTTGTGTAATCAATTATTAATAAGATTTCCTTATTTACAAAAAAAATTAGCACAGAGATTTCCAGTAATTATAGTTGATGAATGTCAGGACTTATCAAACGGTCAAATAAATCTTCTTGAGCTTTTACGCAGTTGCGGAACAACTCTTCATTTTGTTGGAGACCTTAATCAATCTATTTATGAATTCAGGGAAGTTAATCCAAAAGATATATCGGCTTACATTTTACAAAAAAGGTTTGTCGTTCGCCAGCTTACCAATAATTACAGAAGCTGCCAGCCTATAGTTGATGTAACCGAGAAAATAATAGGGACTCAAGAACCAGTAATAGGACATGAAAATCAGATTTGCGAGCAACCATGTATTCTTTGGCAGTATGACGATAATACATTTACTCAATTGCCTCAAAAGTTTGAAGATTTACTAACAGCAAATGGTCTTGATAAAAAGAAATCCGTAATCCTATCAAGAGGGAAAACTACAGTTGCATCTTTAAGAACCCAAAAGAACGAATATGGATACACAAAGTCTGAGTTATTTGCAATTGCTTTTCACAATTGGTATAAATCAAATAGAACTACAGAAGATATAAATAATGCGTTATTCTATTTTGGGAAAGCTTTATGCTTATTAGCTTATGGCGGTCGTGGCGATTCAAGAAATCAGTATTGCCCTGAAACCTCGGAGCATGTTGAATGGAGATTATTATTGAAACAAATTCTTATTGATGCAAATGCAGTTTATCCGTATATAGAAAATGGGCAGGATTTAACATGGACAAAATGGGTTAAAAAATTGAAAGCATTTTTAGAGCCTCAATGGGAACTGTTGCCTAACAAAACTTATGGCTGGGCTCAAGTAGTATCCAAGCTAATGGCACCAAAGAAAAAAGGAGATTTGCCTGTTAAAGAAATTTGTACTCAAAGTGGTATTCGCAATATATTTAGAACTACTACAATTCATAGTGTAAAAGGCGAAACCCTCAACGCAGTGCTTTTAATTTCTCATCATAATAAACAAAGTAGCGGTGGTCATTTCAGCCATTGGTTTAAGGAAGGCGATTTTGATGAAGAACACATACGCTTTGCTTATGTGGCAATGTCACGGCCAAAGTATGTTTTAGTTTTAGCCACACCCCAACTAAAAGCAGCAGAATTAACAAAACTTCAAAATCTTGGATTTTTTCATCAACCATGATATAATACACTATGATAAATTTTTCTTTTAAAGATGATAAAATACTTCTTCATTATACACCGGAGAGAGAAGAAAACTGGATAAAGGAAGCTATAGACAGACGACCTTATATTACTCTTAAGAAAACCTTTACTTTTTGGAAAGAACTTTTAATAATCGAAAGAGAAATCAATGATAGCGAAGAGGACGAATTTCCAGATTTTGATGAATTTGAAACCACTTCTTTTTTGTTTGCAATATTAAGTGGTGAATATTACAAAGTGATAAGAGGAATAGTTGTTGATAAGTTTGATATTTATTTTCACAAAGCCTTACCAATTACCGCAGATTACTTTGTAGCAGATTCAAATGTTTCGGTTTTTAAAGTTATCGGTAATATTTATAATGGAGATATTTATGTAGGCGGGGAAAAGGCTGAGTCACTATCCAGTGAAGCATTTGATAATCTTCTCAAACTTTTCCCAACAACTTATGAAAGGAAGAAATATATCGAGGCAAGAATTTCATCTGTGTTTAGAAATTATTTTGATAATGTAAAAGATGCTGAGAAAACTTATCAAAAGTACGTTGATAAAAAATTATCCACTAAGGGCAATAACCTTTCAAAGACTTTTCAGGAATATGAACTTGTTAAGTATAATATTATGCTTGATAAATTAAAGGCGATGCTTTTGCATGAAATTGAATATAGTGAGCATCAATGGCAAGAGGAAATTTTGCAAATTGTATTACTGTTGTATCCAAAGTATGTGTTTGTATTTAGAGAGGTTCCTGTTCATTCAAAATATACTGACGGCATAAAAGAAAAGTCTTTAGATTTTCTTTTAGTTGACAGCAACGGCAATACCGATATTATTGAAATAAAGAAGCCTTTTGAGAATGCTATAATGACTAAAAACGTTTACAGGGATAATTTTATACCGTTAAGAGAATTATCTGGCACCGTAATGCAGGTAGAGAAATATGTCTATTATCTTAATCGTTGGAGTGAAGAAGGAGAAAAATATCTTACAAATAGGTATAAAGATGCTTTACCCGAAGGTTTTAGTATTAAAATTACAAACCCTAGTGGCATCATTATAATGGGCAGAGAAAATAACCTGTCAACCGAACAAAAAAGAGATTTTGAAGTAGTAAAACGTAAATATAAAAATGTTGTTGATATTATAACTTACGATAGTTTAATTGAACGATTAGAAACCACAATTAAGCAAATAAAAAAATTATAAGTAAATAATTCCAACAACTTTCCTAACTAATACCTATCAGGCAATATCTCTTTCATTTGCAGAGGTGTTTTTTAGATGTTTTATAATTACCACACCTATTTAAAAATTAAACTTAAAATGGTTCATTCCGAAATTATCAACGACCATGAAAAACTAAATGCAGAAATGAGTAATTATCGGAATATTCCTGAATATCAAACGTTACCCAAAAGTAGGTGTTGGATAATTATTACCAGGTGAAGATGGATATTAAGAGGCTGATTTTGGAGGAAGTGGTGAGGTAGAAGAATGGGGATATATGATTAAAGTATATAAAAAAGGTGGTGAGTACTTACCCTCACCACCAATAAAATATTACGTAACTCCCTTTATTCTTCATCTTTTAAGTCAATACGTATAACAGAGTTTTCCTTAAAAAAGCCGTTGTGTTCTACATTGTTTGTATATACTTTTAGCACTTCTTTTGCATCGCTATGCCAAGTCAATATGCCTTCGCCTTTCTCGTTTGTGGTAATAGTATTGCAATACTCACCATTTGAAAGTACACCTGCTATATGCACTCCTGCCTTCAATCCATTTACATCAGCTACTACTACTTTCAATGTTTTAACAGCAGGGATTTCATCAACATAATTTTCATTATCCTGGCTGCGGTTTTCATACCTGTAAAGGCAATCATGCAATTCTTTTGAATATGGCACTTGTTCATCAGATTTATTGGCTTGCTGTTGATATTCCTGCGTCATCATTGTTTCATATGCACATTCGCTTTTCTCTTTTTCAAATTTATGTTTTAGACGTTTGACTTTTACTACCTTCATTAATCTTGCAATTAAATAGCTAATAAAAATTCCGCTTAAAATTTCTACCAATACACATATTACAGGCAGGAGTTTATGTAATAGACTATAGTCAGCACCTGTAATATCACTAATTAGCCAAACTCTTTGCCAACTAATTGCAGCTACTACTAAAAGGAGTACCCCTCCCAATATAATTCCTAATGTAAAATCTCTATTTCTGGCAGCTCTTCCTTTTTCTTCAACTGCAGCTATGGGAGTTTTAATATCTGCTGTTTGTGTCATATTAAACACATGATATTTTAACATAGCACGACTCATGCGTTTCGCAATTAAATGACTAACATAAGCCCCCCAAAACACTAAAAATCCGCCACCAACTGCTGCCAAATAGTTATTACCAGTACCAGTCATTTGACTCATCATGTCTATATACATCGGCCAACTGAAAAATAGCTCCATTGCGGTAGATAATAAAAATAATGCTGTACCAATAGTAACAGCACTATTAATAAATATTTGCCCCCACTCATCTAGTGTAAGAGATATTTTATATAACTCCTCTCTGGTTAACCTAGCTGTTTTTGCAGCTCGGTTAGAGTTTTGTGCCCTAATATTTGCTTCAATCGAATTAGCACCAGCTGTCTGTATTAATTTCTTTTTCATAATTGTTGTTTTGCGTTAGTTAAGATTGCTTTTTATATACCTCAAAAAACCTTGTGGGTCTTCAAAGTACTCAATTGATATAGATTCACAAGGAGGTCTTGTCTTCCAACCCACGAGGCAAAGTGTAAAATCACTTCCAGAGTTGACAATGAATCTGGCTGGCCCATCTTCGTTAAAAACTGACTGAATACCATCGGAATAGCAAAAAATAAATTGCTTCATTACCTTACATTGTGGTTCATTAATAAGAACCGATACTTTCTTAAAGAAACCATTAAGATCAGTATTAACAGTTCTTCCTTCAGGGCGGTCAATAGCATCAAAAATTTGTCGCTGAACCTGCACCAACAAAAGCTGAATAGCCTTCTCATTTTCTACTTTTACTGAATTTACAATATGTGTTTGTTCAGCCTGTTTTGACAGAGTAAGGCTTCTATCAACTTTAGGAATTGGTTTTAGATAACATCGTAAGCCACTAAGGTCTGTTGGGTTACCAATGCCATACACCACCACTAAACCGCCATTCTCATTGTTTCTGCAAACAGAACCTACGAAGTTTGTGTCCTGCAGGCGATATTCAGAAACACTTTTAGATTTATCAAAGCCTAAAACCATAAGCTTTGTAACTTGGGTTTCAGTTTGTACCGCTGTTTGCTGAATTGGCTTCTTGCTTTTGCAACCTGTAGTTATGCATACATATAAGAAAGTAATAACCAATAATTCAAATTTTAATTTTCTCATTTTACATCGTTTTGATTGTTGTATTAATGATTGCTATTATAGTTCTTGGGGGCCGCAATAAATGCCCACCACGATAGAGATTATGCTATCAGCATAACCTGTATCCGATATATTTTACTTTGACTTTTCTTCATGCTTGTTAGTTAAATATGTTAAGCCATACAAACACAAAGTTCCAAATCATAAAATATGTAAACAAGTCAAAAGAAGAAGAAATGAAGGATTAGAAAATGGAATATAACGAGGAGGAAAAAGTGGAAAGAAAAGTGGTTAATTATTTTGTCTGATGCTTTTAATGTCTGACAAAGTAGAAGAAATAGAACTATCTGCAATGTAGTAATTACATATAGAGAGCAAAAAATTAAATTCGGCTTCAGATATGTTTTTTATAATGACTTCGAGATTGATATTTGGTTCAAATTGTTGAGATGTTCCAACTGAATCATTCCTTAACCCTTTAATTCCAAACATCTTCTGAAAATCACCTATTGTAAGTTTATACTTCTCCTCTTTATTCCGCAAAGTACTGTATGCATCTTTTAGAGATATTTTGAAAATAATATGATAAGATAATATTATTAATCTTCCGTAAATAAAATTGAAAAATCCTGTACTGTTTGAAGGGGTTATATTTGAAACCACTTTATATTTTGAAGGAAAAATCAAACCAACATTATCAAAACTTTTCGTTTCACTTTTGTATGTTTTTTCAATTCTATTTTTTGCATCTTGGTATTTTTTAGCAAAATTGCTTTTGTAAGAATCAGAAATATACTTATCGAATAGAGTCTTAATTTTTGAGTTGATTGTCTTACCAGTATAACTAAAGTTAATAGGCCTGTAATCTTCAATGTCAATTGCTTCCATTAATGCAGATATTTCCAGCTTAAATGGTTTTCTATACAAGTCTATCAAGTAATCTAATATAAAATTCCTTATTCTTTTATATACTTCAATTAGCAGTTTTTCATCTCCTAAAGGGTTATTAAACAAACAGAATATAGAAGAAAAAATATTGTCGCCTTTATTTTCTTTGTGAGGTAAACTTATCCATAGTGCAGCACCTGCAGCGAAAGCACTGCATTGGGCATCTTTCCAAGATTCAGCCAGTTTTTTTTTCTCAGCAGGGTTAGCAGGAAGTTTTTGAATTCCACTATCATCTTCAAAAAAAGTAACAGGCAGAAAAGAAGGAGTGAATTTTTTTAGTATACAACTACTACCTAGTGATTGATACCAGATAATATCTTCATCCCATTCCCAGTTGATAAGGGTATTTTTTATATCCCCATTATCTTTTCCAGTAAATTCCTCAATAACTTTTAAATAGCTATCGTTCACTTTTGAATGAATATAATTCCACCATACCATCTTACCGTCATGAATATCATCTAGGCTTACAAATTGAAATGCTACAATAGGAGTGCCTTTAAACTCATCTCTTTTATTAAATGAGTCTACAAAGGCTTTTAGTGGTGGTTGGGCTCTATTTTGGGGCTTTAGTGACAATTTACTTTTTGTAATAGCTATTTATAAAACTTAAATTTAATAATTTATTTAAATCTGGTTCGTTCTTTATTTCATTAAATGATTTTAATTCTTCAGCCATTTCCTTCCAACTGGCAATATCAGTCGTCAAAGGTTGCCCGTTAAACCCTTTGTAATACTCAAGTCCTCTGGACCATACCTTTAATTCTCTGTCTGAATTAATATCAGAAGAAAGCCATTTTAAAGCTGAAATAGCTTTAGCCGGTTCTTTTATGGCTTCGTTCATTCCCTCAGCCATTGTTGATACAAATGCTTGTACCAATTTTGTATTTTTTTCTATTGTTGCCCTGGTGGTGAAATAGCAAGGGCCTTTAAATACAACGCCGTAATTTTTCGGTTCAATTACATTATATTTTATGTTTTCTATATCAAGGCTTACAGTCTCATCGTAAATAAATGCCGGTTGCACCTGATGCGATTTACCAATTAAAAACACTTTTAAGTCCGGGTAAACAGTAAGCTCCTTTATCTTGCTTGCATCTAATCCCGTTTTCTTCAATAGAATTTTATATACAATACCTGTTGAACCAAAAGGAAGTATCCCTACAGTTTTACCTTGAAAATCAGTAGGTGATTTTATGCTGTCTTTAGACTGCGATATAAAACAAGCCGGAGAATTTTCGTTGATTACACCGATAATAACAAAGTCTGCACCTTTATCATTTGCCCTCATTATTTCATCTGCAGCAGCAGCACCAAATTCATTATTACCTACTAACTTTAAAGGGTCTTTTCCTTGTCCACCTTGTTCAATTTATAATTCTAAATTATTTTTTTTC
>JANNEK010000240.1:0-4778 GCA_031378605.1 Chitinophagaceae bacterium
GGCAATGGATATATTACAAAAGAAAAAAGTGGATTTGATTTTTCTAGACATACAGATGCCCAAACTGGCGGGAACCAATTTCTTAAGAACACTGCAATACCCACCAAAGGTAATTTTTACTACGGCGTATAAAGAATATGCAAGCGATGCTTTTGAACTGGACGCTGTTGATTATTTAGTTAAACCTATTTCTCTTGAACGATTTTTAAAAGCAGTTAATAAACTAATACATACTGGAATAATTTTAGAGGAAAAAACGGTCTTACCAATGGCACCTGGGTTTTTATATTTCCGGTCAGAGCGTAAAATGATAAAAGTATTTTTAGATGAAATTTTGTATGTAGAAAGTTTAAAAGATTATATAAAAATATACCGTCTTAAAGAAAAACCTTTATTGGTTAAACAATCTATTAGTACCCTTGAAGCGATGTTACCGCAACATTTATTTGTACGTGTACACCGTTCATTTATTGTTTCAATCAATAAAATAACTGCTTTTACAAATCATGATGTAGAAGTGGGTAGTATAGAAATACCAATAGGGCGGCAGTTTAGTGGCAGGCTACTGCAACTTGCTGTTGATAACAAATAAATCAATGCCCAATCGTCTTCAAAAATTCATCTTTCTTGCGCCTGGCTACGGTTACAAAATTTCCATTCTGCATTTCTATTTGCCCGCCGTCTCCTTTTAAATAACGTTTGATAAAATTGAGGTTGATGATATGTGAATGATGTGGCCTGAAAAAAATATCGGGCGGTAATAAATCTTCAAAATCTTTTAGTGTTCGGCTGGCAATTAATTTGGGATGATCGGTAAAGTAAATGCTGGTATAATTACTTTGTGCTTCGAGATGAATAATATGGCTGGTATCAAAGAATAAAAAACCTTCCAATGTAGGGATCGCCAGTTTTTTGGGTAATTGAAGGGAATGAAGGTTGTGTTCAAGCGTTTCCAGTTTTTTTTGCGTAAAATTATTGGATGATTGCTGAATGATTCTGTCTACAGCCGATTTTAATTCATCTATATCCACTGGTTTCAGCAAATAATCAAACGCTGCATACTTTATTGCCTGAATCGCATATTGATCATAGGCAGTAGTAAATACAATTTGAAAATTGCGTGAATCAATTCTCCGTAGCATTTCAAAGCCATCCATGCGGGGCATTTCAATATCAAGGAACAGAATCTGGGGCTTATGTTTTTCAATCAATTCAATACCCTCTGCTCCATCGCACGCTTCTGCTACTACTTCTACCCTTGGGCAATAATCTGCTAATTTTTGCCTGAGCGCCAATCGGCCTTTTTGTTCATCATCTATAATAATTGCTGAAATCATTTATTTAATTTTTAAAAATAGTTGTACGCGGGTACCTGTTGGTTTTCCATTGTTGGAAAGATCTGTAATTTCAACCGAAGCATTTTCTTCTTTATTGAATAGCTTTATTCGATCACTGGTAATTTGTAAACCATAAGATTGTTTTTCTTTCTTAAAGCCTGATGGTTGAATAAACCTGCCTACGCCATTGTCTTCAATAATATATTCCAGGTGCCCTTTTTTACAACTGATGGAAACGGTTAGTATTCCATTGTTATCCGTTCTGTTGCGCAAACCGTGCAAAATGGCGTTTTCAACATAGGGCTGAATAATTAGTGGAGGTACTTTGTAATCATAGTCAAGTAATCCTTCGTCGGTTTTAATTTCAGCGGTAAACTTATTCTCATTACGTAATTGTTCCAATTCAATATATAATTTAAGCGTTTCTACATCTTTGGTGAGTGGAACGGCATTTTGTTTAGAGCTATCGAGAATATTCCGGATGAGCTTGGCAAATTTATTCAGGTAAATGGTAGCGTGGTATTTATCATTGCTTTGTATCAACGCATCAATACTGTTAATGCAATTAAAAATAAAATGAGGATTCATTTGTGCCCTCAGGGCCATCATTTCTGTTTCGGTAATTTTTTGTTTTAATGCTGCCTCGTGCCGGATATTCGTAATGCGCTTACGAACTAAAAAACTAATAACGGCTGATATTGCTAATAAAGCGCTTATCCGGAACCACCATGTTTGCCACCAGGGCGGATAGATAGTTATTGACAGTGTTTTTATTCCTTCACTCCATTTACCATCGCTATTGGCCGATTGCAATTGAAACTCGTAATTACCCGGAGGTAAACTTGTATAGTTGGCAAAATTTCGATTGCCACTATTGGTCCATACATCACTTAATCCTTTAAGGCGGTATGCAAACTGGTTTTTATTTTGATTGGAAAAATTAGTTACAGCAAAATAGATCGTGAAAAAATTTTGATGATGGTTGAAAGAAAGCGTTGATGTATTTAGTAGTGTACTGTCTGAATGCCACAATTCATCATTTATAGTAATAGAGGTAATAACTGGGTTGGGACTATAAACATTTTCTTTTAAGAGAAGTGGATTGAACCGGGTAATACCTCCCACACCGCCAAATAAAAGTGTACCATCATTTTCAGTAATTGCACAGGCTGTATTGTATTCCAGGAAAGATAATCCATTACCTAAATCGTAATTCTGGATACTATAATTATCCGGGTTAATCCGGTACAGTCCTGTATTGGTGCTTGTCCAAAAAAAACCTTTTTTATCAATTTGAATGGCATAACATACGTTGGAACTATTTGCAGCATTTAATACAATATGCTTAATTACTTTTTTCTGCTCATAATCATACACTACAATACCGTTATCGGTAGCTAACCAAAACTGTTTTCCGTGAGGAAGCAGGTGCCTTGCAGTAGTGGAATATTTTTTTACCGGTTCTATTCGTTCAAACAACTTATTGCTATAATCGTATCGAACAAGCCCTGCGCCAACCGTACAAATCCATAAAATATTATTATCATCCTCATAAATATAACGGCCTGTGTACGAATTGATCTGCATTAGATTTTCTGCACATTGTTTCCATTGGCGTTCTTTAATCGAATAAAAAACAGGCCCGTTTTCTCCGGTAATAAAAAGACTGTCAGTATTTTTCATTGTATGAATACTGTATAGTTTTTTTGCGGTCAACGAATTTGATTCTTCAGTAAATGAAAATATTTTCTTTGTACGGTTCAGTTGCATCAATCCACCCCAACTCGCAACCCATAAATTAGAATGGGTATCTTCTGTAATATCATAAATCGTATTGATGATAGATCCAAATTTGGACGACTCGGCATATGTTCGAAATGTATTTGTGGAAGGGTTCCATTCAGCGAATCCTTTGTTCTGTGTACCAACATAATAACTTTCATCCTTACATTTATAGATATCAAATACCATATTATCCGGCAGCGAATTCTTATCAAAAGGTTCATTACTGATTGTTTGGAATTGGTATTTCAGCGGATCGAATTTTGTAATTCCACCACCACTGAGGCCGCACCATAGTAATCCCTGGCGATCTGAAAAGACAGAAAGAACAAAGTTTTTTCCCGGAGAACGGCTATCATAACGGTTATTAGCAGCTACTTTTACGATTTGGGTAAATGGATTGTATTGTACAATTCCACCACCTCTTGTACCGATCCATAAATTATCATTAATATCAATAGCAAAACTTCCTATACCTCCTTCAATTTTATTAAATGTTTGCACCCTGCTTTTTTCTTCTACCGGATTACGAATAAAAAGACAACCTTCTGAAATAGTGCCTATCCAAAGATCATCGTGATAAGAAAATAATTCTTTTATTTCCGGAAAAGTATAGTCAGGCATCAATGGTAAAACTTCGTACTTATTACTATTTTTTTGAGGAATCATATAAAAGAGATGCTGCAAACAGGCAACAATTAATTTTCCATTATGTGAAATGACGCTGTTTACTTTTGATCGGTTGATTGAATCATTAAAATAAGAAGTTAGTGTTTTAGTAGTATCGTTTAACAAAAACAAACCTCGGTTATAAGTAATTATCCAAAATTCGTTTTTGTGGAAACGTATAATTCGTTTAACAGGGATTTTTTCCAGCAGAGAAGCGAATGGAAAGACTTCGGTTATTTTTAGAACTGAATCGCGTTCTGTATCAAAAAGGCAGGCACCCCCAATAGTTCCAACCCAAAGCAGCTTCGAAAGGGAATCATAGAATAAAGAAGATATATAATTGGAAGGTAGCTTTTTGCCTATTTCCATTTGGGGAAGAAAAATTTTGAACTGCTTTCCGTCATATCGATTCAAACCATCCTGGGTTCCAAACCACATAAAACCAAGGCCATCCTGCGCAATGGTATAACAACTATTTTGCGAAAGGCCCTGTTCGGAGGTATAGTTCTCAAATAATAAGGATTGTCCGTGTACAACAGGACCTATAAAAATCAATAAGATGATAAGCCTGCGCATATTAGTAAAGCTACATTATTTTTGATTTTATTCTTTCCAACTGATGGCTGTTATCAACCCCCACCTTGCCAGGATTGCTTTTGGTAAATACAATGATCCTAATTTTCTGCCTGGGTATTATAGTTGATTATTTTGATAAACTTTATAAGTAAGCCACACCCGATGGCCAGGAATTTATTCAATGTATTAATAAAAAATTGACTGCCGCTTACGAATGAGCCGGTAACAGGCCGGAATGAGCGAATGGTAGTTTTAGTACATAAATGTCGTATAGCATATTCTTTATACGCCGTAGTAAAAATTACCTTTGGTGGGTATTGCAGTGTTCTTAAGAAATTGGTTCCCGCCAGTTTGGGCATCTGTATGTCTAGAAAAATCAAATCCACTTTTTTCTTTTGTAATATATCCATTGCC
>JANNEK010000242.1:0-19727 GCA_031378605.1 Chitinophagaceae bacterium
ATGATCATCCGTTTAGTAAAAATTGGGATGATTCATTAAGCCGGTTAATACAATTGGCTTATTCAAACAGGATCATTGAAAAATCAATTGCCGAATTTTCGTCTCATCGGAACCGTGATAAAGTATTGGTGTGATTTTACATAAAAAGATTTTAAACAATCTAAGGGGATATTTCAATAGAGGAAAAAAATAAGTATGCCAGAATTAAATAAGTATTCAAAAACGTTAACTCAGGATAGCACGCAACCAGCGGCACAGGCGATGTATTATGCTATCGGATTTAACGAGGAAGACTTTCATAAAGCACAGGTTGGTATTGTTAGTATGGGGTGGGATGGTAACCCCTGCAACATGCACCTCAACGATTTGGCCACTTCCGTTAAGCAAAGTGTAGATACAACAGATGGCTTATTGGGATTACGGTTTTATACCATTGGAGTAAGTGATGGAATTAGTATGGGTACCGACGGAATGCGGTATAGCTTAGTGAGCCGCGATTTAATTGCGGATAGTATAGAAACCAATGCAGGCGCACAATATTATGATGCATTAATTACAATACCAGGTTGCGATAAAAATATGCCGGGTTCTGTAATGGCTATGGGTAGATTGAATAGACCCTCTATTATGTTATACGGTGGTACCATTGCGCCGGGTCATTATAAAGGGGAAGATTTAAATATTGTAAGTGCGTTTGAAGCACTGGGTCAGAAGATAGCCGGTAATTTAAATGAATCAGACTTTAAAGCGATTGTAAGAAATTCTTGTCCGGGTGCCGGTGCCTGTGGAGGAATGTATACAGCAAACACGATGGCCAGTGCAATTGAAGCACTTGGATTGAGCTTGCCAAATTCATCCAGCAATCCGGCTTTAAGTACCGATAAACAAAAAGAATGTGCAGCAGCAGGGGCAGCTATTAAAATTTTATTGGAAAAAGATATAAAGCCTCGCGATATCATGACGCGTAAAGCATTTGAAAATGCAATTACCGTAATCATGGTATTGGGTGGATCAACGAATGCTGTATTACATCTTATTGCAATGGCAAAGAGTGTAGATATTCCATTAACCCAGGATGATTTTCAAATCATCAGTAATAAAATTCCTGTACTGGCAGATTTTAAACCCAGTGGAAAATATTTAATGGAAGACTTGCATAAGTTTGGTGGCGTTCCGGCAGTAATGAAATATTTATTTAGTAAAGGATTGTTACATGGCGATTGTATAACTGTTACCGGGAAGACAGTTGCTGAAAATTTAAAAGAAGCGCCAGATCTTGATTTCTCTTTACAAAAAATTATTATGCCCTTAGAGAATCCATTGAAAGCAACCGGTCATTTGCAAATATTGTACGGTAACCTTGCTGTTAAAGGAAGCGTGGCAAAAATTAGCGGAAAAGAAGGAGAACGCTTTGAAGGAACTGCAAGAGTATTTGATGGCGAAAAAGATTTAATTGCAGGTATACAAACGGGTAAGGTGCATGCAGGCGATGTCGTGGTCATAAGATATATTGGCCCAAGAGGAGCACCGGGTATGCCAGAAATGCTAAAACCAACCGGCGCAATTATTGGTGCAGGTTTGGGAAAAAGCGTAGCGTTAATTACAGATGGAAGATTTAGCGGAGGTACTCACGGATTTGTAGTAGGTCATATAACCCCCGAAGCATTCGATGGAGGATTAATTGCGCTTGTTCAGGATAACGATATTATAGAAATTGATGCCGTAAAAAATTCCATTCATCTTAAAGTGAACGAAGAAGAAATCACCAAACGAAGAGCTGCCTGGAAGCAACCAGCGTTAAAAGCAACAAAAGGTATCTTATATAAATATGCAAAATCGGTAAAAGATGCAAGCGAAGGTTGTGTGACAGACGAAGATTAATAACAATAAAAGAGCTAACAGAATCTCATCGTTAATTGTAAAAACTTTTTTATGAATAGTGTTATCGAAACTATTGAGGAGAAAACAGAAACTAAAGATATTTCAAAGCACGCTACCGTGGCTGTTAATCCATTATTAGGTGTAGAAGGCGGAAAGGCCGCTTCAATGGTAAGTGGATCTGTAGTGGTGTTGGAAGCATTGATCTCCGAAAAAGTGGATATCGTATTTGGATACCCGGGAGGGGCTATCATGCCGATCTATGATGCACTGTATGATTACAAGGAAAAGTTGCAACATATCCTGGTTCGTCATGAGCAGGGTGCTGTTCATGCGGCGCAAGGATATGCAAGGGTTTCTGGAAAAGTAGGAGTGGTATTTGCTACCAGCGGCCCGGGTGCTACTAACCTGGTAACTGGCCTGGCAGATGCAATGATTGATTCTACTCCGTTGGTTTGTATTACAGGTCAGGTATTTGCCCATTTACTGGGTACGGATGCCTTTCAGGAAACAGATGTTATTAATATTACCACACCAATTACTAAATGGAATTATCAGGTAACCGATGCTTCAGAAATTCCGGAAGTATTGGCTAAAGCATTTTATATTGCTAAAAGCGGTCGCCCGGGGCCGGTAGTGGTTGATATTACTAAAAATGCACAGATGCAACTTTTGCCCTTTACAAAATATAAGATATGTGAACATGTTCGTAGTTATCGCCCAAAACCAATTGTAAGAAAAGAGTATATCGAGAAAGCAGCCCAACTAATTAATGAAGCAGAACGACCCTTTGTTATTTTCGGGCAAGGTGTACTTCTTGCGAATGCAGAAAATGAATTTAAAAAGTTTATTGAGAAGGGAGGATTACCAGCCGCCTGGACGATACTTGGAATGAGTGCCATCGATACCGACCATCCTTTAAGTGTTGGAATGTTGGGCATGCACGGAAATTATGCTCCTAATTTATTAACGAATGAATGTGATGTGTTGATAGCTGTTGGAATGCGCTTCGATGACCGGGTAACCGGAAGATTGGATAAATATGCCAGGCAGGCTAAGGTGATTCATCTGGATATTGATCCTTCGGAAATTGACAAGAATGTAAAGTCAACCGTTCCGGTATGGGGCGATTGTAAAGAAACATTGCCGATGCTTACCGAATTACTTGAACAAAAAGTATATCCGAATTGGTTGCAACGCTTCGCAGATTGCCGGCAAAAAGAAGAAGAAAAAGTGATTAAAGAAGAACTGAATCCAACAACTGATATTCTTACCATGGGAGAAGTAATCAGTTTATTGAATGAACTTACCAATGGAGAGGCAATTATTGTTACTGATGTTGGCCAGCATCAAATGGTAGCCTGCCGATATGCAACAATGAAAAAATCAAAAAGTAATATTACCTCAGGGGGCCTGGGTACCATGGGCTTTGCCTTACCTGCAGCAATAGGTGCTAAATTTGGTGCACCGGAAAGGACCGTAGTAGCGGTTATTGGGGATGGTGGTTTTCAAATGACATTGCAGGAGCTGGGAACGATTATGCAGTTTAAACCACAGGTAAAAATTTTAATTCTCAATAATTGTTTTCTTGGAATGGTTCGCCAATGGCAGCAATTGTTTAATGAAAAAAGGTATTCATTTGTAGATATTACCAGCCCGGATTTTGTGGCAGTAGCCAAAGCATATAGTATTGAAGGAAAAAGTATCAATCAAAGAGAGTATCTGAAAACTGGTTTAAAAGAAATGCTTGATCATGATGGTGCCTATTTATTGGAAGTAATGGTTGGCAAAGAGAATAATGTTTTCCCGATGGTACCTCAGGGTAGAGGAGTGGCAGAGGTGGTATTGTGCAGGGAAGAAGTTTAAAATATATCTCTATTCAAGCATGGGAAACATTACTTGATTAGTATAATTAAGGTTTTTAAAAAAATAGAAGAATGTACCGGACAAATGTGCAGATCTCAGCGTTGGTTGCCCGCCCTGATGAATCAGTTCGGACGGGCGTTGTACTCTTTAACGACAACAATACTATTGAACAAAAGATATAGTCATTTAAAATAAAACTATGATGAATTTAATAAGCACGAATCGATTCCAGCTTTCCCCCATGGGCGGAGCAGGGGGGGGCCGCGAGGAATATACTATAACCGTATATACTGAAAATCAAATTGGCTTATTAAATCGAATCGCTATTATATTTTCCCGTCGCAAAATAAATATTGAAAGTTTAAATACATCTCCTTCAGAAGTTGATAGCGTTCACCGATTTACGATAGTAATAAATGAAACCGAAGAAGTGGTTCGCAAACTCTGTCGCCAAATTGAGAAACAGGTTGAAGTGTTGAAAGCCTATTACAATACCGGCGATGAAATTGTATGGCAGGAACTGGCTTTGTATAAAGTGCCAACTGAAATTATTGCCGAAGAAGTTAAAGTAGAAAGATTGCTAAGAGAATACGGGGCAAAGGCTGTAGTAATTCGTAAAGATTATACTGTATTTGAAGCTACCGGCCACCGGGAAGAAACAGATAAGCTCATAAAAGTATTAGAGCCTTATGGATTAATTGAATTTGTTCGCAGCGCAAGAGTGGCCATTATAAAAGATAGTGATGGGTTCCATAAAAAGCTTAGAGACTTTGAGAAAAATCAACCCGGCGAAGAAGCGGCAGAAAATGAGTATTTGAATGAAAATGAAAAAGTATTTTCAATGTAGAATCAATAGTATCATTTTAAAATTTTAAAAACTATAATATGGCGACATTAAATTTTGGCGGAACAGAAGAAAATGTAGTAACCCGCGAAGAATTTCCTCTTGCTAAAGCGCAAGAAGTACTTAAGAACGAAACAATCGCAGTAATTGGTTATGGTGTTCAGGGCCCGGGCCAGGCACTCAACCAGCGTGATAACGGTATAAATGTAATTGTTGGACAACGAAAGAATTCAAAATCCTGGGATAAGGCAGTACGTGATGGCTTTGTTCCCGGAGAATCCTTGTTTGATATTGAAGAAGCATTACAGCGGGGTACAATTATTTGTTACCTCTTAAGTGATGCAGCTCAAATACAACTATGGCCAACCGTAAAAAAACATTTAACACCCGGAAAAGCATTATACTTTTCTCATGGATTTGGAATTACCTTCAAAGAGCAAACAGGTATTGTTCCTCCTACCGATGTGGATGTTTTTTTAGTAGCCCCTAAAGGCTCTGGTACTTCTTTGAGAAGAATGTTTTTACAAGGCCGGGGATTGAATAGTTCCTATGCAATTTTTCAGGATGCAACAGGTAGGGCAAAAGACCGGGTAATTGCACTAGGCATTGCCGTTGGTAGTGGTTATTTATTTGAGACGAATTTCAAAAAAGAAGTCTATTCCGATTTAACAGGTGAACGAGGTACTTTAATGGGGGCTATACAGGGAATCTTTGCCGCACAGTACCAGGTATTGCGCGATAAGGGACATACTCCATCTGAAGCATTTAATGAAACAGTTGAGGAATTAACACAATCATTAATGCCATTAGTAGCGGAAAATGGGATGGATTGGATGTACGCGAATTGTTCAACTACTGCTCAACGTGGTGCGTTGGACTGGTGGAAAAAATTTCGGGATGCTACCGCTCCTGTCTTTAAAGAATTGTATGAAAGTGTAGCAGCCGGTAGAGAGTCGCAGCGATCTATTGACAGCAATAGCCAATCAGATTACCGGGAAAAATTGGATGCAGAACTAAAGGAATTACGGGAAAGTGAAATGTGGCAGGCCGGAAAAACGGTTCGGTCATTGCGCCCGGAAAATCAACCTGCAAAATCGGAGAAAAAAATAGCCGGATCTGTTGTTTAAATAAGTTTATAAAGAAAAGTGATTAGGAATAAAATAATTTTTAATCACTTTTAAGTTGAATAAAATTATAGAATGAGCACTTCCACACAAACGCTTTCTGATCTTTCGCTTCCTTCCAGGGGTTGGGGGCTCGATTTTCAACAAGCCACTATGCGGTTAAAAAAAGTGGTGAACAAAACACCCTTGCACTTAAATGCAAGTTTGTCTAAAAAATATCACTGTAACGTATACCTCAAGCGGGAAGACTTACAGGTAGTACGCAGCTATAAATTGCGCGGGGCATATAATATGATGAGTAGTTTATCACCCGGGCAATTAGCAAAAGGTGTTGTGTGTGCAAGTGCGGGTAACCATGCACAGGGTTTTGCATTCAGTTGCAGAAAATTAAAAGCAAAAGGAGTGGTGTTTATGCCCATCATTACCCCCAATCAAAAAGTTACCCAAACAAAAATGCATGGCGACGATGCGGTTGAAGTAAGGTTAGTAGGAGATACTTTTGACGATTGTGCTGTTGCTGCTAAAAAATTTACCGAAGAAAATGGGATGACATTTATACCGCCTTTTGATGATTACAGGATCATAGAAGGTCAGGGAACGGTGGGGGTAGAAATTTTGGAAGACATGGCTTATATCGATTACCTGTTTTTACCAGTGGGTGGTGGCGGGTTAAGTGCCGGAGTGGGGGCTTATTTTAAAACCTATTCTCCAAAAACAAAAATTATTGGATTAGAACCTGAAGGAGCTCCTTCCATGACAGAAGCATTGCGGGTAGGGCATCCTGTTACATTGGAAGAAATTGACAGCTTTGTGGATGGTGCAGCCGTGAAACGCGTAGGAGAAATTACTTTTTCAATTTGTAAGGAAGTATTGGATGATATGCGCCTGGTGCCTGAAGGAAGAATTTGTTCTACCATTTTGAAACTTTACAATGAAGATGCTATTGTGGTTGAACCGGCCGGTGCACTCTCTATTGCAGCATTGGATGATTTTGCGGCAGAAATAAAAGGGAAAACTATTGTATGTATTGTAAGTGGAAGTAACAACGATATCGATCGGATGCCGGAAATAAAGGAAAGAAGCCTGCAGTACGAAGGGTTAAAACACTATTTTCTAATTCGTTTTCCACAAAGACCCGGAGCTTTAAAGCAATTTGTAAATGATGTTTTGGGCCCTGATGATGATATTACCCGTTTTGAATACATGCAAAAAACAAATAAGGAAAGTGGTCCTGCTTTAATTGGAATAGAATTGAAAAACAGGAAAGATTACGAAGCCCTCCTTAAGAATATGGTTAAAAGTCATATTAATTATACTGAGCTGAATAAGAATGATAACTTGTTTGGGTACCTGGTTTGATGGTCCCAGCTTTCCAGTAAATAGTCAAGGAGTTTTTAGTTAGATTAGTTTGGCAGTGATTAGACAATCACTGATTTTTAAATCCATAATTTTTTTGCAGAAATTGGTAAACTGCGATGCCCCGGTGATCGCTGAAATACTACAGGAAAATTTTCGAAATATATTTTCACACACTATTTATTACAGATATTTTTTGCAAGTAGAGCAGCTACTAATTTATTTGCCTCAGCAGTAGGATGCCCATCTCCTTTAATAAAAAAAGATGAGTTATTTATATCGAACGCTTCGGAAGCTTTAACAACCGTTACTCCCAATTTTCGCAGGTTTTCTATTTCCTGTTCAATCAGGCTGCGGTTCAATATTTTTGAATCATCTGCCTCTTTCCATTTGTATTTATCCCAATAAAGAAAAATAAGGTTATCGTTATTCGCTGCAATCGATTTCTGCATAGATTGAATCATTCGAAAGGTACGATCGTAATCATGTTGTTGTAATTCTTTGGCGGCCTTGCCGGTTACTACTGATGTTTCTATATCTGTGATGAATGTAAAAGCATTGAAGAGAGAAAGATATCGTGTAAGTCTATGCGTTTTTGCATAACCAGAATTATCAGTAGCCTTCCCTTTTAATACCAATGAGTCATTTACCAATTCAAAATAGGGGTCGTTAATATTCCAGGGATAAATGCATTTAGCACGAAGAATATGATCGGGTATAAAAGAGTAAACAAAAGTTCGCTTTTTTTGATCTGTAAATCCTTTGTATTTATTAAGGTAAATATTATAAGCCTGATGAGTTCCAAATCCGGAAAATGCATAATTAAGGGAAGACGTATTACACTTTTCACCAGTTACATAAGCAAACGTTTCTGTATCACGAATCCCTTCTCCGTACGCAATACTGCAACCGAAGAAAACAAATTCGGCCGTATCATTACCTGTTTTATTATTGAAGGAAGACCGGTGGTTCATTTGTATTGAGTGTGCGCCACTATCTGGTATCAATGTATAAATGGTATTAAAAATGGTATCTCCATTGCGGGCAATTTTTGTAACCAGCATTTCCCCTGCGTCTGCAATCATAAAACCAGTAAGTGGATGATTGGTATAAGCTCCAAAATTTTTATTACTTTTTATTGTAAATGCGTTCTTTTTCAAAATGAATCGATAAGCAGTTTCGATAACAACCAATGTGATGAAAATTGAAAAGATAACAACAAAAAAATTATGCCATCCTTTATTTTTTTTGATAATGCGTGGTACCAGCCAAAGTAGTATTGTAACACCCAGTAAAAAGATAAATTTTAAATCCATCGGCTTTTTTTTGAATCTGTAAGATTAATAAAAAATGATTGTATAAGCAAACTATAATTGGTAAGAACGAAGCTTGTACACAGAGAAGTGTAATCGCCCTCCCATAAATTATGCGGGCCTGCTTTTCTTTTTTAGTTTTCCCATTTGTTGAATTAAGGCGCTCATGTCTTTGGGCAAATTTACTTCCAGAGTAATGTATTCACCAGTGGGTATCGAAAGTAAAAGTTTAGAAGCATGAAGACCTAGCCGGTTTAAGATCGGCCGTTCTTCTTCCTCATTTTTAGAAAGTTTGTAATTCTTTTTTATCTGTGATAAACGGATCGGGGTAGCATCTCCATAAATTTCGTCACAAACAATGGTATGCCCTTCATGTTGCATATGTACCCTGATTTGATGGGTTCTTCCTGTAAGAATATTAAACTGAACCAATGAAAATTTTTTCCATTCTTCCAATACTTCATATTCAGTTATAGAAGCCTTCCCTTTTTGATTTACCATCATTGTTCCCTTTCTTGCCGGATTTTCTATGATAGGTTCTTCAATTCTTTTTTTCTTGTCGGTAAGAGTACCTCCTACAATACCGAGATAATACTTTTCTACGGTGCGTGCCTCAAATGCTTCTGAAAGAAATTTATGAGCTGTTTCATTTTTTGCAAATACTATTATGCCACTGGTTCCTTTGTCGAGGCGATGTACCGTAAAGATCTTTCCATATTTGTCCTGCAGCATTTGTTTTAATGAAATTTCTTTTCCTTCCCGGTCAGGAATACTTAACAACCCCGCCGGTTTATTGATTGCTACTAAATCTTCGTTTTCGAAAATTATTTCTAATAAATGTTTGATCGCCATAAAAAAGAATTATTTCTTCGAATAGGAAGCATTGAGAAATTTCAATAAACGAACTTCTTTTTCACTCAAAAAACGCCATTTTCCACGGTCCACATTTTTTTTGGTAAGATTGGCATACATCACCCGATCGAGGTTTCGAACATCATAACCCAGATGTTCAAAAATGCGACGTACAATACGATTACGACCACTATGGATTTCAATTCCAATAATATGCTTATTCTTTATGTCTGGATAGGCCAATGCATCTGGTTGCACAAACCCATCTTCCAGGGTAACGCCATTCGCAATAGCGTCAAAATCTTTTTTTGTTACCTGCCGGTCGAGCGTTACTTCATAAATTTTTCTTATCTCATAACTCGGGTGAGATAATTTTTGTGAAAGTTCTCCATCATTGGTTAACAGTAAAACACCTGTTGTGTTTCGATCTAGCCTTCCAATTGGATACACTCTTTCGGTTGTGGCACTTTTTACGATATCCATTACCGTTTTTCTTCCCTGAGGATCTTCGGTAGTGGTAATAAAATCTTTGGGTTTATTAAGAAGGATATAAACAAGGTTTCGTTGCGGCGTAATTTTTTTGCCATTTACCGTTACTTCATCTAATCGTGCTACTTTAAAACCGGGCTCCAAAATTTTCTGGCCATTTACAAATACTTTACCGGCTTTCACTACTTCTGCTGCATCTCTTCTTGAACATACTCCGGCATGAGCAATAAATTTGTTCAAAGGCATTATCTCCGATACTTTTTTTGTATCCTGTGAAGGAGCTTGCGTATTCTTTACTATTGGTTTATCGGAAACGATACCACGATTTTTGTGCGGCCCTTCTTTTTGCGGCAAGGATTTTGAAATTTCTTTTGCAGAGCTTTTATCTTTATTTTTATTAAGTAACCCCGTGATCGTTTTTTGAATTTTAATTTCCATCGGTTTATTACGAACCACCGGTTTTTGGCTTCTTATTTCTGCTTTATCAATTCTATACTCGTTATTACCCCTTCCTTCTTCCGTACTCTGCCTGTCTGTATTAATAGCACCGCCTCTTCGTTCCGCTTTCTTTTTATCAAAATAGGCTTTTGTTTCAAGCCTGATTTTTTTCTTATCCTGGCGAATGCGTTCTTTTTTTTGCGCACCACTTTCCTTCTTAACAATAAATTTCTGAAACGGTTTGTTTGCCATGATCAATGTTTTGCTGTTTTACAACAGGATTTATTTTGCAATTAGTCGTACTAGTGAATACTTAATTAGTTTTATTTGCTAATTGGCCGCAAGCTGCATCAATATCTTTACCCCTGCTTCTGCGCAATCGCGCATTAACTCTGTTTTTATCAAGATGACTCATAAATTCATTCACAACTTCTTCATCGGGTTTAGTAAAACTGGCCTTATCAATAGGATTGTACTCAATCAAATTAACCAGGTCGGCAGGAACCTGCCTGAAAAGTTTTATAAGATCATCCGCATCTTTTAAACTATCATTGAAATTTTTAAACAGTATGTATTCAAAAGTAATTTCATTGCCCGTTTGCTTATAAAAATAGTTTAAGGCTTCAATCAACGACTTAATATTATTGGTGTCATTGATCGGCATAATCTCATGCCGCTTCAAATCGGTTGCTGCATGCAATGACAAAGCAAGTTTGAATTTTACCTGGTCGTCACCTAACTGGCGTATCTGTTTGGCAACCCCTGCAGTAGAAACAGTAATTCTGCGTGGACTGATTCCTAATCCATCAGGCGAACTGATTCGTTCGATTGATTTTAATACATTTTTATAATTGAGTAATGGTTCGCCCATCCCCATAAAAACAATATTGCTTAATTTTTTTGTATAAGCCATTTCGCTTTGCTGGTTAATAAGCACCACCTGATCGTAAATTTCATCAAAATTCAAGTTCCGTTCGCGATCCATATAACCGGTTGCACAAAATTTACAACTAAGTGAACAGCCTATTTGCGAAGAAACACAAGCTGTTTTTCGCTCACTTGTTGGAATTAAGACGCCTTCCACGAAATGTCCATCATGTGTTTTAAATCTTGATTTCACGGTACCATCATCGCTGTATTGAGTAGCATCCATAGTAAGTGCCGGAAGGCTAAAATGATCACCTAACTTTTGGCGCAATTCTTTACTAAGGTTAGTCATTTCCGCAAAACTATGTGCGTGCTTTTGCCACAACCATTCAAATACTTGTTTGGCCCTGAATTTTGGTTCGCCAAGGTTTCCAAAAAATTCAACCAATTCTTCCTGAGACAAGTCCCTGATATTGTTTCCCTTTGCTTTTAGCATGGCGCAAAGATAATCATTGGCTTTTGCTTGAACAGATTTGACTGTTTTGCCTGATATTTGATTTTTTTATGATAATCCTGATTAGGCAAATCGTAAAAAATGTTTTATTACATTGGGTTAAATTTTCTTGTTTAGTGAATTTCTTAATCGACTTTTTTTCCTGCTTGATTAATTGAGATAAACACTGATATAACAATTTAAATAGAAACGAATCATTAATTATGAAAACAGCATTTATTATAGACTCCGTTAGAACACCAATCGGCAAATATGGAGGTGCATTGGCAAGTATCAGACCCGATGATCTTTTAGCCCATGTTTTAAAAGCATTGGTACAACGCAATCCCGGTATTGATATCAATGCCATTGAAGATGTTATCGCCGGAGATGCTAACCAGGCAGGCGAAGACAATAGAAATGTTGCAAGAATGGCTGCTTTACTAGCCGGATTACCGGTTACCGTAGCAGGTAATACGGTAAACAGGTTATGTGCATCAGGGCTTCAGGCTATTATGGACGCTTCAAGGGCCATACAATGTAACGAAGGAGAATTGTATATAGCCGGAGGCGTAGAAAGCATGACCAGGGCCCCATTTATACTTGCAAAAACAACGGCGCCGTGGAACCGAAATCCAGAATTATATGATTCTACTATTGGATGGCGTTTTACAAATAAGCGGCTTTCCGAACGTTATCATCCTTATTCAATGGGTGAAACGGCGGAGAATATTGCAACCAAATGGAATATCAGCAGGCATGCACAGGATGAGTTTGCATTACAAAGCCAGGAAAAATATTTCACAGCCTTAGATAAACAGTTATGGAAAGACGAAATCACAAAAGTTGAAATACTTAGCGGTAAAGATGAAAAAGTTTTTTTTGAACGGGATGAACATCCCCGCCGTACTTCAATGGATCGATTGGCTGTATTAAAGCCAGCGTTTTCAATTGATGGTACTGTAACAGCAGGAAATTCATCGGGTATAAATGATGGTGCTGCGGCTATGTTATTAGCTAATGACGAAGCGGTGGAAAAATACAACTTGCGTCCAATGGCCCGGATTGTTTCGATGGCTGTTGCCGGAGTGGATCCATCGATCATGGGGATAGGGCCGGTATCGGCTACACGAAAAGCACTGAAACGTGCCAATTTAACAATTAATGATTTGGGACTTATAGAACTCAATGAAGCTTTTGCTTCGCAATCGATCGCCTGTATATATGATTTAGGACTTGATCTGGAAAAAGTAAATGTAAATGGTGGCGCAATAGCAATAGGTCATCCATTGGGGTGTAGTGGAGTGCGTATCTCAACAACCCTGCTTCATGAAATGAAAAGAAGAGGTGTGAGGTATGGATTGGCAACTATGTGCGTTGGAGTGGGGCAGGGTGCCGCAGTGATCTATGAAAATATTTAAAAGGTTTGTAGGTTAATGAAACGATTTCAATAAATAGAAGGATACGACCTTCCTTATAAAATTTCTTCTTCGATTTTTTAACATATAAATTTAATTCTGTATTCTCCTTCTGTATTCTGTATTCTCCTTCTACATTATATATTCTCTATTCTTTTTGTATTCTCAATTCTCCTTCTCCCTCACACCCCAAACTGCTTCAGGTGATGATCTAAATGCTTAAACGTAATGATACCCCATTGTTTGTAGGATAGTTTTCGAAAGATTGGATGAAGTGGAAATGGATAATCCTCCTGGATAGTTTCAATTTTTCGAATAGACTGAACTAATAAAATACGAGCTGTTTCAAACGGGTAACGTTGTTGTAATTTTTTTGAAATATCTATTTCCGGTGGAGCCGGAGTATATTTTGGAAGAGGTAGCAGGTACAAGTATACGATCCTGGTAATTACCGATTGAACTTTGCTTACCCTGACTTTTGACTGCAGTTCTCCCATACCCATTTGAATACCTGCCTCGCAATGAACCAACATTTCTTCAACAGTCATTTTGCCCCAGGATGCTTTGGAATGCGGTTGTAACTGACCGATACGTTCGATAAGTTGCTCAACAATTATTTTTTTTAGTAGCGGCATAAAAAAATGATAGAGAAGTTATTCAAAAAATTACAATAGTTTATTGGCCCTAAGTAACTCAAGTACTTTTCTTTTTACAATGCCAAGATCCTGGCTACCATTACAAAGAATGGCGATGAATATATTTTGATCAGGGATGTTCCAATACTCGGCTCTGAAACCTGCCTGGTCGCCGCTATGCCCTACCAATTTAACTGATTCGTCTGAATCAACAAACCATGAGTAACCAACGTTTGGGGAGGTTTTACTTTTCCAATTGTTTGGAGAAAAGATGGTTCGTGATAAATCGATATATTTTTTTGACAGGAAACTATTTTTTTGAATAGCTTCTTCATATTTTAATAATTCTTCCACCGAACTCCATACTCCTCCATTACCTGCTGCACAAAAAGTAGGATATTCTCCAAAGTCATATTCCTGCCAATCACCATTTACTTTTTGGTACCCATGTGCCACTCCAAGTTGTGGATATTCAATATCTGTAATGACACTGGTACGCATACCCGCTTTACTAAAAATTATTTTTTCTATATACGATTGCCATTTTGTTCCCGTTACTTTTTCGATAATTAATGCCAGGCCATTAAACGCCGGATTAGAGTATTCAAATCGCTCACCAGGTTGAAATAACAGGGAGTTATTTTGAAGAAGTGGACTAAAATTTTGTTCGTCATTTGCTGTTAGATAAAATACGCTATCTCGTTCTACCGGTCGGTTATCGGGCAAACCAGAGGTATGACTGAGTAGATGTTTGATGCGTATCTCTTTTACCAAGGCTTTGTTTTTGAATGTTGGAAAGTAGTTTAGGATTGGGTCCTCGATAGAAAGTTTTCCTGATTCCTGCAATTTTAATATGCCATAGGCTACAAAAGTTTTGGATATAGAACCCAGATTGAATATCGTTTTTGAATTGATTAAAGTTCCCTGCTTCATATCCGCAATGCCATATCCTTTTGAAAAAAGAATATGATCCATTGGTTTTGCAATTAATACCGCTAATCCAGGTTCTGAAGAACTGGTTGTTTTAGTTAAATAGTCATTTAGCTGTATAGAAAAATTTTCTTCATTCGATTGTGCTGTTGAATGAATAACTGGAAGCAAAAAGCTAATTAAGATTGCAAAACGTGTCATACGCCCTTCGATTTTGAATACCAAATGTAGATAGTTTTATATAGGGAAAAACAAAAATCAGGCGATGGGCAACTAAACAACTTAAACACGCGCCTCGGGAACAATTAGTAGTATGCTATAAATTCCTAATAAAGTTTATATAGCAATTTTCGGATCATTCGGTAATTCGTAACAATGGATAAGAGGGTGAGAACAATAGCGGCAAGAATAACGGACCAATGAAGCACAGAAGATAGCTCCGATCGGTTATTGAGAATAACCCGGTGAAAAGCGAGCTGCATAAACTGAGTTGTTAATAAGGCGATGGCTACTATGAGCACATAAATTGGAATAAATTGAACGGATACTTTTTTGCTTAGCCAATTCGGTGAGTATCCAAGTGTAAGTAATAGTTGGAGGCTGTCTTTACTCCTTGCAATCATTAACTGCAGGTAAAAGGAAAACAAAAGCAGGGCCATCAGTACAACCAATAATCCAAAAATTCCCAGCCCACTAAATACTCCCTGCAGTATTACTTTAACCCGGCCAAACTTAGTTTTATCTTTATTGATCTGAAAATTTTTCTGTTGCAGGTAGCTGAGAAAATCGGGATTATTGGCATCTCTTGTTTTAATATAAATACGGGAAGCTTTTAATTCCTTACTATTGCCAAATTTGGTGTTTGCCCAGTTCAGGAAGTTTTGTGGAACGAGGATAGAATTGATTCGATCGCTAAAGGCAACGATATGCCCCCTGAATACCTGCCTGCTTCCATCAGGACCGTAGCAGATAACCATAATGCCCATGCGCAAAGCAGTTTCGGTCGATAACTGTGGTAGCCCATAGCCGGGAGCAAACACATTATAAATTTCCAGAAAATCGGATGCAAAAATAATTGGCACTTCTTCCTGTCCTTCCTGCCAGGTAAATGACGGAGGTACAGTGTCAATAAAATTATTATCCAATGCTTCTAAAAAGAAGTCGCTTACAAAGGGAATAAGACTTCCTCCGCTTATTTGCAGGCGGAAATCGTTCGCAATAAGGGGAGTAGCATCCTGTATAAATGGTTTTGATTTTAATTCTTTAAGATCGTTTTCATTAAAAAGATTTTTCTCCAACTGTCCCATGGTTTCGTTGGTAATCGTTTTTCTGATCGGGATAAAATCAAATCCATTTTTTCGTGGAGAATCCTGACCAAGTAATTGTTGAATATTAATGTACATCTGAATAGACAAAAGCAATAGTAGTACACCAATACCAAGACCTAAGTAAGAAAATAGCCGCGACGACTTATTGGTACCCGTTTGAAGAAGTGGTTTTATATGTTGGAACGAAAGGCTCATTTGGTGAATAGTGAAAGGTGAATGGTTATTTGGAATCTATCCTTAAGTGTGCTTTCTTTTATTATTAACTTCTTTCCTTTGAATTCTCTGCATCCCCCCGACTTCTCTTTATCCTTTTTTCTCTTTTACCTCTTTTTCTTTGATAGTTTTCCTTTACATCTGTTTTTTCGAGGAACGCAAAGAACCGCAGAGTATGCAAAGGAATAAAAAAATCTTAGCGAACCTTGCGTGACTTTGAGTTCTTTGGGTTCCAAAAGAAACCAGTCGCAAAGATTGAAAGAACCGCAGAGAACACTGAGTTCTTTTATTACCTCTTTATTCTCTTTTCTCTTTGGTCTCTTTACTCTCTGTACTCTTTACTCTCTTTTCTCGTTTGTCTCTTTTCTCTTTTGCCTCCTTTCTCACAAATGCAACAATTGCTGGAACGGGAAAAAATCAACTCTTTCCAAATCAGCAAAAATAATGGCTGCCTTTCGATGCTTCGCTTCCGAAATCATTAGGGCCATAGCCTTTTCAGAATTTACATCGTCTAAATGACTAAACGGTTCATCCAATAAAAGAAAATTGAATGGCTGCATCATTGCGCGAATAATAGCAATACGTTGTTGTTCTCCATACGAACAGGTACGGCAAACCGAATCTAATTTTTTGTAGATACCCAGTTGGGCGGCCATTTCTTTTATTTTTTCTGCAGGGTGAAATGGGTCCAGTTGACGTTTTATATCTATATTTTGAAAAACAGTTTGCTCGTGGAAAAGCCTTAAATCCTGGAAAACAATGCTGATATAATTCTTTCGAAGTAAAGCCATTTCTTCGGTTGGTAGATTTCTTAAAACTTTATTATCAATTTGAATCGTTCCTTCATAATCATGCCTCATACCATATAAAAAATGCATGAGTGAGGTTTTTCCGCTACCCGATGGCGCAACAATTTTTATAAAATCACCTTCTTTAAACTGCAATCGCTTACCCCATATTTCCGATTGTTGTGTACGTTCTGCTTCAAAATAAGTAGGTAAAATTGAGTCGATCATCAATCCCATAATTAACGGAATTTAAAAGCCACAGATCGTTGAATGTATCAATCTGTGGCTTTTATAATTTAATTTGATATTTTTAGTTAGAAGCCTTTTCTATTACTGCTGGTGCTGTTAAATCTGCGGGGTTCTTGTCAATATAAACATCATCATATCTTTTTCTCTTATAAAGCACAGACATTTTATCTACATACTGATTAAGTTGTTTCAAACTATTCACTCCTTTATCAACCAGGTTTATTTCTCCATAAGAATTAAATGCACCATCTTTAAAATCACCGCCGGTAACTAAGAAGTCTTGCCACATTTTAAGAGATATGTCCATAGCGGCTTTATCACTGCTGTCGGTAGCACTGCTTTGAGTGCTGGTTAATATTTTTTGAATATCAACATACATTCCAAAGCCCTGGTCGGTTAATTTACTGGCAAAGGGTTGTTTGCTACCATTGCCGCTTAAGAATTTTGAGATATGATCGGGAGAATTTCCAGCAACAAACCAGTTTTTGTCCAATTGGTAGGTCACTTCTGGTGCCATGTTTTTTGCTTCGCCCATTTCAGTTGATAAGGTTGTAATCAATTTGTCGAACGCAGCTTTATCATTAATAGAAGTCGCGAATAATACTTTTACATCAGGCGTGGTTTGAGTATAAGAAGAACCAGGCTTACCATCATCACCAGGTATTGCTATTTCTTTTTTCTTAATTTCTAAATCAGATACAGCAACAATTAAATCGCCCTTGTTTGCTTTTATAAATTCATCAATACTATAACCTGCTTTTTCCAGAAACCCATTTGATAAACCATCGAGGCCGGTTAATTTAATAAGTTCTTTCAATCCTTCGGGAGAGTAATTCAGTGCAAATACTCCGACTACATTTTGCGAAGGAATACGATTAATTACATCCGCGCTTATTTTTTTAGGTGGATATTTTTTATAAAGTGCCGCCAATTGATCATTCAAATATTGTTTACCCTTCATACTTATCTTACCATTATCAAAGGTGATAGTGGTAGCAGAAGCATTCCCTTTGAATAAATCGGCCACTTTTAGCATTCCAAGCATATCACCTCCTAAGCTTGACATATACTCATCATTATTGAGCCATATATGTACATCACCTGCTTCTTTTAATAACGAGCTGAAACGTTCGTCGCTTCCAAGACTATTCTTACCGCTGATTTCGTAGCTGGCTAATGCAATTTGTTGCAAACTATCTAATGGAAATTTATACGGTTCCGAGTAACCGCCGCCGCCAATCATATTTTTTAACCCTCCAATAAAAGGTAAATCCATCACGTAGGCAAATCGTTTTCCTTTCCAACTTACCACACCCTGATCTTTTATTTTCATAAAACTTGCGTCGCCTGTTTTTGTAACAGAACTGCTATCTGCTACCTTTTTATTAAATGATTCAAAGGCTGCTGCATCTTTTAGTATTCCTTCAAAAACAAAAATACCACCTCGCCCCTGCTGTTTCATATAAAGTATCATGTCTCCCTTGGTATCCATTCCAGAATTATCCGGATCATCCATTAATTTACGAAGCAAGGAATCGCCAGCATCGTTATATGCTTCTTTAAACCAGTTAGTGGCTTTAATTTCCGGCCAGGTAAGTTTGGTGGAAAGGGAGCTGTTATTTATGTATACAACAAGCGCTGCATCTTTCGGGATATGTACATTACTATCGCCCGATGATTTACAAGATTGAATCAATAAGGCACCGCAAAAAGAAGTCAGCAAAATCAGGGATAAACGTTTCATATTTGATTGATGGTTTTTTACGAGGTCAAATAAAAGAAATTTTACTGAGATTAGCCAAGGGTATTTCCTGTTGTTCACTTTTTCTCAAATCTTTAACCACACAGGTTTTTTCCGCTAATTCCTTTTCTCCGATAATAACGACAAAAGGTATAGATTTCTTTTCGGCATACTTAAATTGTTTATCAAACTTAAGCACTTCATGAAACAGTTCGCAGCGAACGCCTATTCTTCGCAATTGTTGCATGGCCCCAAAAGCGGCATTCGCTTGTTCCGTTCCTGTATTAAAAAATAATACCTGGGTACCAACCTGCAGTTCGGCAGGAAATAGATTTAATTCTTCCAACACATCATAAATTCGGTCAACCCCAAACGAAATACCTACTCCGGGGATATCGGGAACGCCGAATAAACCTGTTAAATCGTCGTACCGTCCACCACCACCAATACTTCCCATTTTCACCGTTTCAGGAGCCTTCGCTTCAAAAATTATTCCTGTGTAGTAGTTTAGTCCGCGGGCAAGGGTTAAATCTACTTCGCAATTGGGGAATAACGGTTTGCACGCAGTAAGAATATGATTAATTTCTTCGATTCCTTTTTGACCTATAGGCGAATCTATAAATAAATTCGACACCTGGGCAAGTTTATCTTCATTGGTGCCTTTTATCGTTAAATAAGATTCTATTGTGCCGGTTTGCTTTTCGGTTAGGCCACGCTGTAGTAATTCTTCTTTTACTTTTTCGGGTCCAATTTTATCAAGTTTGTCGATCGCAACTGTTATAGCAATCATCTTATCCGATCCACCACAGCATTCTGCCAGGGCGGCTAAAATTTTTCTCGAGTTTATCTTTAACTGGTAATCTTTTAATTGCAGGCGGTTGAAGACTTCGTTGTAAAGAAAAGCA
>JANNEK010000244.1:0-13433 GCA_031378605.1 Chitinophagaceae bacterium
ACAAAAAGCTATTTGGGACCCACAGTATTACGTAGATTAGCAATGACAAGCGAAGAATTTCAACATATCTCCCCTACCTTACCACTGCAACCAGGTATTTATAAATATTTTGATAGTGCCAATGAACTGCTCTATGTAGGAAAAGCAAAAAGTTTACGCAAGAGGGTTAGTTCGTATTTTACCAAAACTTTTACTTCCTGGAAGACACATGAATTGGTAAAGCGAATCAATCGTATTGAATTTACGATCGTTAATTCTGAACAAGACGCATTATTTCTTGAGAACGCATTAATTAAACAGCATCAACCAAGATTTAATATTGATTTAAAAGATGATAAGTCTTTCCCCTTTATTGTTTTAAAGAAAGAACCCTTTCCCCGCGTTTTTTTAACACGAAATAAACTTGATGATGGATCAGAATATCTCGGACCTTTTACCTCGGTTGGTAAAGTTAGAGAGTTACTCAATTTTGTAAGAACCAATATTCAATTAAGAACCTGCAAACTAAATCTCACAGAAAGCAATATCAGCAGGAAAAAATTTAAAGTATGTTTGGAGTATCATCTGGGTAATTGCAAAGGCCCTTGCGAAGGATTACAAAAACTGGAAGATTATGTAAACGACCTTCAGCAGATTAAAAATATTTTAAAAGGAAATCTTGCGCCGGTAATACTGCATTTTAAAAATGAAATGAAAAATTATGTAAGTGAACTTCAATTCGAAAAAGCAGAATACATAAGAAAAAAAATCGAACACCTTGAGGAATACCGATCAAAATCGGTTATCGTAAATAGGCGTTTTATTAATATTGATGTGTTTTCTTTATTGAGGGATGAAGATTCGGCCTATGTTAATTACCTGATGATTCAAAACGGAACAATTGTACAAACACATACCATTCCTTTACAACCAAAGTTAGATGAAGCCAATGCGGAAATACTTTCGCTGGCAGTAGTATACCTCCGGACTACTTTTAATAGTTTGTCTGCCGAAATTATTGTTCCCTTTACTATTGATTATCCCGAGGAGGGAGTATTGATTACAGTTCCTAAAGGCGGCGATAAGAAAAAGTTATTGGAATTATCGGAAAAGAATGTCAATTATTTTTATGAAGAGTTGCGAAAGAAAAAGATGTTAAAGCTGGAAGTAAAAGACAATGCTGTTTTTAAAAAAATAATCTATCAATTGCAGGAAGATCTGCAATTGGCCGAAGCACCCGTTCATATTGAATGCTTTGATAACTCAAATTTTCAGGGAAGTTACCCTGTTTCTGCTATGGTATGTTTTAAAGAGGGCATTCCCAGTAAGAAAGATTATCGTCATTATAATGTGAAAACGGTTGAAGGCATTAATGATTTTGCAACCATGAAAGAAGTGGTTTACAGGCGTTATAAGCGATTATTAGACGAACAAAGCGATTTGCCACAATTGGTAATCATTGATGGAGGAAAAGGCCAGTTAAATGCGGCACAGGAAAGCATCACTTTATTGGGATTAACCGGAAGGCTAACCCTGGTAGGGCTTGCAAAAAATGAAGAGGAACTTTTTTTTACCGGTGACAGTGAATCCATAAAACTTGATTACAACAGCGATAGTCTTAAGATGATTCGAAGAATACGAGATGAAGTACATCGGTTCGGTATCAGTTTTCATCGGCTTAAGAGAAGCAAGGGTACCTTCAAAAATGAACTGGAAGATATTAAAGGCATAGGAAAAAATACGGCTGATTCGTTGTTAAAACAGTTTAAATCAGTGAAACAAATAAAACAATTGAGCAAAGAGGAATTAGCGAAGGAAACAGGAGAAGCAAAGGCATTATTGATTTGGAATTACTTTCATTCCAAATAGTTGAATGTATAAACAAAAAAAAGGGGCCCGGATAGAAATCCAGCCCCGTTTTTAAAATCCAATATCCTATGAAAAACCGTTGTAAAAATAGTAAATGCACTTCACAAAACAATACCCGTTAATGGGTATTTTAAAAATAGTTTATAGCTGAACTTAACCTAAATATTTGCATGCCTGTACGTTGTGAAAAGATCATTCATAAATAAAATAAAAAAAGGCATCGTAATTATACGATGCCTTTATAAAAAGATTTGTCTGATTAATACGACCAAAGATCCTGCTCGTAATTAAAGATTTTCTCCTTTACATTTTCACCTTCTAATAAGGCAAGGATTGGATCTTTAACATATGCATTAATAAACTGATCATTCGGGTTATTAACAGTAGACTTTATTATTCTGCTGGCAAACATTCTGCTTTCAAAAAGTTCTTCCCAACTCATGCGTGCACCATAATTTTTACCATTGTACACTTCATTTTTCGCAAGCATCGGTCTAAGATCTGGATAATACACCCAGAAAATTGGAGTTACTGCGCGGAAAGATCCATCATTATTCAAAACTGATTTTAATGGGGCAATACCAAGAATTCTTACGGTCACCCTGGAAGATTCTTTATCAAAAATCCAATCTTCCTTTATCCAATATCTTTCAACGGCATCCGGATTAAATTCATTGATGATCATAGTATCGCGCATGATTCCCTTTGAACCATCTGGGTCTAGAACAAGATCAGGCACCTGAATCATTATTGGCTCTCCTACCAGTCCTTTGGCAATTTGTTTAAAACTCAAAGGGGTTGTGAACCGATCATCAAGTGTTGCATCAAATGCAGTTACTTCTTCTTTTTTTATAGCATTCAGCAAAATCATAATGAATCGCTGATTGCCCTGATCTCCCTCTGCTTTATAGGTAAAAGGCAGGTTCATTTTCTCGTGCACATCAACCTCTCTCCATACTCTTTGAACATAGGTTGCGTCATCTTCACGAATATGTTCATACGAAAGAGGCGTTCTTTCTTTCACCAGATTGCGTTCAAATGCATAATCGTTACGCAAAGAAGGACGGGGAGCTGCTATTTTTAAGTCGGGCTCGGGCAGTGCTTTCTTTGTAGTATCTGCAGGAGGAGCAATAGCAGCAGTATTACTGTTGTTATTACGATTCGTATTTGCCTTTGCCTTAGTGGTTGATCGCTTAGATTTTATCCTCGAAGGCTTTTTCGTTTGAGCATCTACGGTTGTTGAGCAAACAACAGTTACTATTGTCAGCAACAAACTCCATTTAATGATTCGGTTCTTCATTGTTCCCTATTTAAGTATTATTTCAGGTTAAATACCATTTGTTGAATTTCGCGGGTCCTTCCATCCGGGCCAACTACGCGAATATTATCAAAGAAAATGTTTGTACCAGGGGTTGCACGTTGCACAATTGCTGCGGCACTTCCGTTCCAACGGTTACCTTCATTAGTAGCTTCAACATAAGTTTGAATACCACCTCCAATGGCAGCCAATTTGTAGCTTATAACTTTGAAAGGCGCTTCAAAATCTGAATCTTCCAGGCGTGTAATAAGTGCTCCGATCGCCTTAAATTCGGCAGAAGATATAGCTCCTCCTTTTTTAGAACCTATAAATCCGGCAGGATTTGGAAGACTTTTTATCCGCATGGGGAATTCATAATTCTTACCATCAGCGTTTACTACAATTTTTGATAGAGTAGGGCTCCCCGTTGGTTTAGCGATATAACGATCACCACTTACTTTATTCAATGACCCATTGGCAAAACTTACTTTAACCCTTTCACTACCTACACTACCACCAGATATTGTAAGCGGATTATCAACACCAATATACAGTACGTTCATTTTCTCAAGGAAAACAGAAGCTCCTGAGGGAACACCTACTGTATACTTAATATTTTTATTAACTGTGGCTATACTACCGTCAGGTTTAGCATATTCAATTTTTACAGCCACGCTTTTTTCGCCTGCTCCACCTGCTGTAGTTTTATATATGGCTGTTCCTTCAGCACCCAGAGGCATCAACTGACCATTTATATAAATCTTTGGTTTTGCAGCAGCACTAAAAGCACCAACACCGGCTGTAATTTCAACATCATCACCAGGCATTGCATAAGTAGTATTACTTGTTGCGATTGCCTGGAATTCATCATAAATAACTTTTACCTGGCCAATCTGCTGGTGACAATAATCAACCAACTGCGCTTCAGAATTTTTTACATCATTCTGAAATTTGCTAAGAATAGTTAATGCCGCAATGGTTGGAGTCATGTGGAAATAGTTGGTTGTCCAACCTGAAGCGTCATTTGAGTATTCTTTACCATCCTGTCCTTTGGGAACATTCAGATCAATCGGAATTGACTTATTAAATGCATCAACGGCTGCTTTAATTTGAGTTTGCAAACCAGGATTGTCAGTAAAATCTTCTGGCTTAAGCACCGAAAGCACTTCTTTTCTATACGTAGTTAATTTATCATACAATTCTTTTCCCTTTCCTTCCTTATCCATCATACGGGTAGGTGCATTCAAGTCATCTTCTGTAAATGTTTCCACGCCGTCTTTTACTTTAAGCTTGGATTGCTTTTTCATTTCCTGCTTCATGCTCTCGATATACGTGAACATATCTGCTGATAACTTTTGAACCTGTGCCGCTCTTGGCGACCAAAGTTCTGCCTTTGCCTTTGTCTGCGGATCTTCAAGGTCCTTCTTAAATTGGTCGTATATAGCCTGGTTTTTACCAGTTATGAGGTCGTTTGATGTTCCGATACTACGGTTTACTACTTTAAAGGCATTCAAAATCTCTGAAGATACGTTAAGTGCCAGCAAAGCTGTTAGCACCAGGTACATCATGTTGATCATCTTCTGCCTGGGTTCTTTAGGTAATGACATGGATTTAGGTTTTCCAGTTTAAACAATACTTTTTAATTGTAAGCATAGATAGGTATTACAAATGCACTCCTATCAATTAGCGGCCCTGCATAGCCGTGAGCATATTACCATAAATGGTATTTAAGTTGCTCAGGTTGCCAGCAAGTTTGCCAATTTGCTCATGTGCTTTTTTAGCATCAGATACACTACCCTGCATTGTTTCAGAAGCAGTAACCAAATTACTATAGAAGCTATTCATCGCCTTAAGGTGATTGTTTGTATCCTGCAATTCTAACTCATAGATTGCATTCAATGAACCTAAATTTTTAGTCAATACCTGTACCTGCTCATGAAAATGTTTTGTACTATCTGCCGCAGTATTAAAATGACCCATGGTAGTAGTTGCATTTTGATACGCAGTTTTCATGGTATCTAAAGCAGCAGTAGCTTCCTGAGTTTTCTTAGAATAATCGCTGGTAGATTTAACTACATCCGATACTTCAGCTATATTACTTACCGATGTTCCTAATTTTTTAAACCCTTCACTCAAACGACCAAGGTTAGCTGGAGTAATATCTGCTTCCTGCAGCATTTTATCCATTTTTTCTAAAGCCGGATTTCCAGAACTTCCTGCTGCCAGTTTAGGTAATGCTTCTGCAAGTGCATGCATCTCCGAACCTGGAGGCGGTAAAAATGCGTATACAACAAATATTACTGCTTCAGTGATAAGACCTGCTGTCAAAAAGAAGTCAGCTAATGCTTGGTGCGTAATTTTCTGCCAGGCGCCAAAGATTACAATTGCAGCACCCATACACACTATTACATTCACCAATTTTTCGGTAGATTTAGAAACTCCAGCCATAATTTTAATAATTTAAAAGGTTAGGAAAACGGATTTTATCAGGGTTATGTGAATACGATTCTATTTTGATTTTTGAATGAAATCAACTTAATAACGATAAAACTTGAATTAAAATTTTACGATACTCAGAAATTTTAACGCTTTCCTTGCGTAGGTGGTAAATCAATTACACAACGGAAGCCGATATACGATTTAGCTGTATCCATGTACTCATAATTACGGGTACTGGTTTGCAGATAATAACCTACATCTTTCCAACTACCGCCGCGTGTTACTTTACGCTTCATACGGGGAGGATCTGAATCCTTCGCGTTGAAGCGGATATCCGGATTCATATCGTGCTGGAAATTGTAAGCTCCTTCATAGAACAGGGAAGAGGTCCATTCGGCCACATTACCTGCCATGCAATACAAACCAAAATCATTTGGCCAGTAACCATCGGCACGTACAGTATAAAATCCTCCATCTTCGGGATAATTACCACGACCTGGTTTAAAGTTAGCAAGTAAGCAACCTTTACGATTTCTCAAATAATAGTTACCCCAAGGGAACATTGATTGAGAACGACCGCCACGTGCTGCATACTCCCACTCTGCCTCAGTTGGCAAACGGAAATCTGACTCTGTAGCTTTTTTCTTTGATTCAAGGAAAGAATTAAGGTGATGGGTTCTCCACTCACAAAAAGCATTTGCCTGTTTCCAGTTAACTCCAACAACCGGATAGTTACCAAAAGCAGGATGAGAGAAATAACGCTTCGTCATCGGCTCATTATAAGAATAACTGAAGTCGCGAATCCAAATTAAGGTATCAGGATAAATTGGTACCTCTTTCTTTAACATAAACTGAGAACGGGGCTTACTGGCATTTTCACGACGAGCAGCTTCTTTTAGATCAAATATCTCAGAATGATAAATCAACTTACTTGGGTCAAGATCTTTCTTCTTGGAAATTCTATTTTCAGGAGAAAGGATCATTGCGTCAATTTTTTCAATAGTTGACTTGTCACCATATTTAATAGTTTGTGCTTTTTTCCAATCAACGGAAAATTCACCATCTACTTCTTTACCCAATTGCATTTTAACTGCCGCTGTTGAATCACGAACCCAATTCACAAACTGACGATATTCGTTGTTGGTGATTTCAGTAGCGTCCATCCAAAAACCGTTAATTGAAATTTGCTTGTTACGGGCAGTGTAAGCGTAGTTGATATCTTCATCACTTGGTCCCATGTGGAAAGTTCCGGGTGGAACATATACCATTCCCAAAGGCTTAACAAGATTATACTTACTGCCAGGGGCTACTCCATGTAACTGGCCATCATTAGGCAAACCCCGAGAGGCTTTTTTACCTACTTTACCACAACCGGTGACAATTAAGATTGCCATAAAGGCTGAAAAAGCGGATAGGTTCTTCATTTTCATAATTTTAAAGGGTATTGGGCAAAAAATACGTTTTACCGACTTCATCACAAGTTTAGAATTTATTTTTAATAATTGCAATACCGGATTAAGGTATTCTTTTAAACGACGCTTGAAATCAAATTATTGTATCTCAAATATATTTAAGTTTTACACATTTACAATCTTGTAAAGCAACTCATCTATTTCAGAAACAGGGTTTTGACAAGTATATTGTTTACACAAGTAAAAATAAGATTCGATAGTGTACGGCTTCCCGGCGAGTAAAGGGAAATAATTATCTGATAAAGTAGCGGATTGAAATATTTTTAAAGGGATGAAAATACGCAAAAAATCCAATTGGCCTTTCTTAAAATTTTCCCCCAATAATGCAATTTCTGGTATTCCATAACAAAAAGACTGCATCAAAGTTGCCCATACTCCGAAAGAAGTTGGATAACGTACAATTACTTTTTGTAATGACTGTACCATTTGTAAAGATCTATTTCTCCAACTCATTTCATCAAAAACTATTGCGAGATAATACAAATTTAACGCCATCATTGCATTTCCTGAGGGAGTCGCTCCATCATATACTTCTTTTTTACGTAAAATAACATCCTGTTGGTTGGCATGAGTGAAAAAGAAAAACCCAGTTTCAGCTTCGCTGAAATGTTCAATCACAAATTCAGTAAGTGTTTTGGCTCTTTTTAAATAAATTGTATCCGAGGTAATTTCCTGAAGATGTATCAGCGCCTGAATAAGGTAGGCATAGTCATCTAAAAATGCAGGATGCTTTGCTTCTCCATCGCAAAATGAATGATTGAATTTCCCATCCTTTTGTAAATGACTCCATATGAAATCTATAGTTTGGATTGCAATATCCCGATAGTGAGCATCACCTAATGCTCCATAAATTTTACAACAGGCAATTGTCATTAAAGCATTCCAGCTTAAGAGTATTTTAGTATCTAGCTGCGGTTTAATTCTATTATTCCTATGGTTAAGCAATTTATCCCTTGCTTTATCAAGAATATTTTCCAGGTCGTTGGGCGAAATGGCTTTTTGAGCGGCGAAATCCTCAAGGGAATAGTTACAATTCAAGATATTAGAATGCTCCCAATTACCGTTTTCTGTACAATCATAAAACTCACAAAACAGGGAGGCATCTTCCTTTAAGACAGCATCAATTTCTTTTTTACTCCACACATAATATTTACCCTCCACTCCTTCGCTATCTGCATCCAATGCAGAATAAAAGCCGGCCTCTGAAGACATCCATTCCCGCTCTATAAATTCCATCGTTTGTTCGATCGTTCTTTTATATAACTCTTTTTGAGTAAGCTGGTATGCTTCTGCCAATACAATTAATAATAGTGCGTTGTCGTACAACATTTTTTCAAAATGGGGAACAAGCCAGTCATTATCTGTAGCATACCTAGCAAATCCTCCTCCTAACTGATCATAAATACCTCCATAAATCATTTTATCGAGGCTAAGGCAAGCTTGTTTAAGCGCTGTTTCATTTTTAGTATAGTAGTAATGATGTAATGAAAATTGAATGGAAAAAGTTTGAGGAAATTTTGGGGCTTTCCCAAAACCACCTGCTGTTTGATCAGCAGTTTTCATGAGATTAGAAAATAGTTCATTGATGCCTTCTTTGGGAAAAACATCCTGGTTTTCTGTTTTCTCTTGTGTTTGAATCCCAAAACTATTTGCCTGAATTAAATGCCCGGTTAGGTTTTCGGCCTGTGATTCTATTTCTTGTTTTCTTTCCGTGTATGCTTTATGGATTCCCGCCAAAGTATCTTTCCATGAAGGCCTGTTAAAAGCCTGCTGTGGTGGAAAATAGGTGCCACCAAAAAAAGGCTTTGCTTCTGGTGTTAAAAAAACATTTAATGGCCAACCCCCACTCCCGGTTATTGCCTGTACAGCATCCATATAAATATGATCAAGGTCCGGTCTCTCCTCGCGATCAATTTTTATATTAACAAAATGCGTATTCATAAATGCAGCAACAGAAACATCTTCAAAACTTTCCCTTTCCATTACATGGCACCAATGACAGGCAGCATAACCTATACTTACTAAAATCGGTTTGTTTTCAAGCTTTGCTTTTTGTAACGCCTCTTCTCCCCATGGAAACCAATCAACGGGATTGTGCGCATGTTGGAGCAGGTAAGGACTTGTTTCTTTTGAAAGACGATTGGTAAATTTTGCCATATGTTTTTAAACAAGTTTAGAAAATAGTAGTGTGCTTACATTTACTGCTAGTGTTAAGTTAAATCTATTCTAACCTAATAATTTTTATTACAGAGAGCTACAGAATTTTTTCACAAACCACGATGTCCTTTCTTCGTGAATCTTAGGGACATATTTTCTTCGAACTCTTCGTGCTTAAAAAATAATTGCCGCGAAAGCACGAAGTTATTTTACAAAGCACTTAAGTTTAGAAAATAGTAGTGTACTTACATTTACTGCTAGTGTTAAGTTAAATCTATTCTAACCTAATAATTTTTATTACGGAGAGCTCTACAGAATTTTTTCACAAACCAGGATGTCCTTTCTTCGTGAATCTTTGGGACATACTTTCTTCGAACTCTTAGAACCTGTCTAAAATTCATATTTCTAATAACAGAAGCCGCAGATTCGCAGATTAAAAAACTTTAATTAGGATAACTTATCTGTACTACATCTGCGAATCTGCGGCTATACAAAAAAATATAAAATCATTTTTAGACAGCTTCTTAGTGGTTAAAAAATAATTACACGAAAGCACGAAGTTATTTTACAAAGCACTTCTGCCTTTTTTGTGTGACTGGATATACGTCAACTTACACTTACCATAACACTAGCATAAAAAAAGGCAACCAAATTATGGATGCCTTTATAAATGGTTTTTATGTTAAAATTATTTTCGTTTTAGTACAGTGGAAAGATAACTTTCAAGGGCTGCAACCATGGAAGGAACCTGAGGAAGCGGTGCTTTAATATCCAGCACAAGACCAGCAGTTTCTACTGCTCTAAAAGTGTTACTTCCAAAAGCGCCAATTTTAGTTCCATTCTGTTTAAACTTCGGAGCATTGTCAAATAAACTTTTAACGCCGCTGGGAGTAAAGAAGCAGATAATATCGTATTCTTTCTCCACCAATACGTCTTTTACGTCAGCACTAATAGTTCGATACATAAAAGGAGTTGCAAATTCGCAATTATTATTTTTAAGCCAGCTTACGATTTCATTATCCTGCTGATTTTCTGAACATGGATAAAGGAACTTCTCATTTTCCTTATGTTTGTTGGTAACATCAAACATACTTTTATTAGTACCATCGGCTCCGTAAAAGACTTTTCTCTTGCGATAAAGAATAAATTTTTGCAGATAAAGCGCAACAGATTCTGTAATACAAAAGTATTTAGTATCCTGAGATACATTTATTTTCAATTCTTCACAACTGCGAAAAAAATGGTCGATTGCATTTCGACTTGTGAAAATAACGCCGGTGTAAGTGGTAATATCAATCTTCTGTTTGCGAAATTCCTTGGCGGGAATTCCTTCTAATCGGATGAATGGAAAAAAATCCAATTCAACATCATATCTCCGGGCCAGTTCAAAATAAGGAGATTTTTCAGTTTCCGGTCTGGGCTGAGTTATCAGAATTTTCTTTCCTTTACTTCTAGCTGCTGCCACATTGTGTTCTCCGTTTTTAACCATATTTGTACGTATGGATTCGCTAATTTAAATGGATCGCTCTAAAAATTTAATCAGTGCCTTATAGATCAACATAAGCGGCGCTATTTCAAAGGCGCAAAGGTAGAGAAAAAAATGGAACAGGTTTACTTTAATTTCACCCCTTATTAGCCTGAAAGAGACGATTAAGCGATACCCCAATAACAAAACTAACACAAACAACGACAAGGTTATAACCAACGGCAAAAGATTGGCTTCGGGAAAAGCCATAAATAACAAAACAGGGAGCAGGAAGATTCCTGCCATCTTATTCATCATGAAAACAACAAATAAATAAATATCAGTTACCCGATCTATTTTTAATACCCAACCCAATGTTTTTAGTATAATAAACTTACCTGTGTAAACAATCACTAATACACCCAGGCCATATACCCACAAACGCCAGAAATCGATCCCGGCCATTAGTTTATAGTACTTGAAAATTAAGGAAGCATATAAACTTGCAGTTAATACAAATAAACTATTTAAAAACAAAGAAGGAAGAGGGCTTTGTAATAATTGTTCGCGTAATTGCTGCTGCCGTAGAGTGGCTCTGAAAAACAATGTAAAGAGATCTCCAAGATATTTCGCAAAAACCAACCTTATTAAAGCAAAATAAAAAAACAACACCAACAATAAATAAAAGAATGATTCATTACCGTTTGCTGTTTTCTCCTGTATCACCAGAAGCAGAGGTTTTCCAAAAAAATTAAAATAGGGATGCCTGGCCAATTGAAGTTGAAAATTGAATAATTTATTTTCGCCAACTTTTAAGTAGGGGATTTTAATCAATGAATCAGGAATTACATTGAAACTGTCTCTTTGTTTTTGATTCGAACCAGACGAATTAGTAGTATCCCGTCCGTCATCTAATGATGTTGCCCCCACTTGCGCAAGCAGCCAAAGAGGTAATAAAAAAGCACTAATAAATACGAATAAATTTTTATTCACCAGTTTTATATTGCACACGGCAAAATTAGTTGAGCCACTTCATTACCGGAAATGTATTTATACTCCTCAAAAGAAATTTACATAACCAAAGTGAATTTTCGATTGTCTTAAATTGAAATTGAGATCATTTCGCTTACCCACTGCGTAAGAAATATTAAAAATACCAGCTTTCGTTTCCAATGCCATTCCTAACCCTGCTCCAAAAAAAGTATTTTTTTGAATTACAGAAGTAGCGGTACTTCTTGTCCAGCCGAAATCGGCAAAAGTAAAAAGATATGAATTTCTATCAATGAGGTACCTGTACTCTCCAGTTGCTACTGCAAATTGTGAAGCATATATACTTTCTTCATCAAAACCCCGCAGCAGTTTATATCCTCCAATTTGAAACAATTCATTTCTAAAAATGGAAGGGCTTTGAAACCAGGCAACCGTAACGGCTGCTCTTATTGTAGACACCTTACTAATCGGAAAATAATGCGCAGCCGAACCCTTAATTCGAAACTGAAATGATTTTAACCTGATGGTATCATATAATGAATTAAAATTAAAGCCCGGATCGGTTTTGTCAGTCAATTGAACAATCACACTATTCTTTTTTATTTTTTTTGTACCGGCCGACACCATTAATTGCCATTCATTGCCTTTGGTTGGATTAAACCTGTAATTCGTTGTATACCCTTCGTATTGTATACCCAGGCTTACCGAACGCATATCTGCTTCTAGTGGTAGCAACCTGTTTTGTTTTACAAAATTTGTATCTACGGTTATCAGATTGGATTGTTGGTTTTGTATAAATAAAGAACCTGATTGACTGGACGAAACTGCATACTGAGCCCCGAGCATCATATTAATAGTAATAAAGGAAGTATCTTTTTTAAATAAATCAAACGCAAAGTTTACTCCAAAAGGAGAACCAAAAAGGTATGATTGCTGGTAGGCAAGGTTCAGGCGGGGCGATTTTAATTGGATTTGTTGCCAGTTTAATCCAATAAGCTCACCATTGCCTAACGAGTTTCTTAAATTAATAGTGGCTTCACCGGTAAATTGCAATTTAGTTCTTGGCACTTCATAAATATTATTGGAGGAGGCTACTGCTGGTAATAATCCAACCAACACATTTACCTGGCTGCTTTTTCTTGGATCAAGGTTGAGATTAATGATTGATCCGGTTCCTAACCAGGTAATACTCCAGGGTTGTTGCTCTGTTACAAAAGGCAATTCATTTAGTTTACGGCTAATCGCAAGCAGGTTAGTTTTTTTATAAAGGCTTCCATTTAATATATTCAGATATCGTTGCAAATAGCGATCTGAAATACTGGCCGTACCCAAATTGCGAATACTGTCAATTCTATATAAAGGCCCTTTTGCTACTTTTAATTGCGCCTCTAAAACTTCTTTTTCTAATCGGATACTATCCAACGTTATAGTAGCAAACGGATATCCACTGTTTTCGAGATGATCAAGAATACTTCGCTGCATTGCCTGCAATTGATCAATACGCAGTGGTTTGTTGTCAAATTCATTTTTATTCCAGTTTATTGCTGCAAGAATTTCCTTTTCTACAGAATCTGTATGTAACATGGTCCAGCGGAAGTTTTCTCCTACAAACAACAGAATAGTTGCGGACAATGAATCGAAAAAAATACTATCTACGGAGGCACTTATAAAACCTTTGGTTTGCATTAATCCGTTAAGCTTAAACACATAGTCTGCACATTGCTCCCTGCTTTTAAAATTGGTTTGCAATTTTAAGGAGTTGTTC
>JANNEK010000261.1:0-5097 GCA_031378605.1 Chitinophagaceae bacterium
TTACATTATGTTACAAAAAGCAGATGACAAAAAAATTATTAAACTGGCTGATGCAGCAGTGCAAAAAAATATAAATACAGTTTTAAAACCAAATGCCAACGATGCTTTAGGCACCTGGGTAATTGATTTGCGCCCAACACCTGAAAGTGAGCTTTATTTAAAGGACTTTAAATTTACAAAAGTAGAGGGCAAAAAATTTGACGGCGAGTTTTATGGCTATCCTTTTGAAGGTGGCTTATTTAATACCGATTGGGATAAAATCTATTTTGCTTTTACAACATCCGACCAAAGCGGTACCTATTACCATTCAGGTTATATTGAGGGCAATAAAATTTATGGCATGTCACTGAACGAAAACCGTAAATTGATGTTACCATGGAAAGGTGAAAAAAAGAATTGATAACCACTTATACATTGCGATATGAAAAAAATATTTTTTACGATGTTCAGTTTTTTTTGTTTTACAGTATTGGTTGCCCAAACTGAAAAATTTAAAAAAATTACTGCCGACTATTTTAAAGAGAAAAAATTTACCGGAACTGTTTTAGTTGCTGATAAGGGAAAACTTTTGTTTCAGCAATCATACGGCTTAGCCAACAGGCAGGATAAGATCGCTGCAACCAACCATACGATGTACAGAATTGCTTCTGTAACCAAAACATTTACCGCCGCTATCATTCTGCTATTAATGGAAGAGGGTAAAATTGATTTAAACAAAACCATTGGTAGTTATTTTCCGGAATATACAGGGGAAGCAAGAAATAAAGTTACCATCCATCACCTGCTTACCTACAGCAGCGGTATTGAAAATGTTGATCAGGGTAGCGAAGCCATGTATGCCCTGCAATTGCCTATTGACAGTATTATAAAAAAATATTGCAGCGGAAAATTAGTAACCGAACCGGGTAAACAAATGAATTATAAAAATGCAGAGTATATTATTTTGGGTAAAATAATCGAAAAAGTAACGGGTAAAAATTTCGAAACCGCATTGAAAGAAAAAATATTATTACCGCTGAAAATGAATAACTCCGGCTTTCTACACAATAAAGATATTGTGCCGGGTTTAGCAAACTGCTATTTGACCGACAGTACGGGAAAATTTTATAACGACGACCCTTATTATATTGAAAATTTTTATGCCAGTGGCAGTATGTTTGCCACTGCTGAGGATTTATTGAAATTTGACCAGGCTTTATTTACTCATCAATTATTGAAAAAAGAAACAGTAGAATTAATGGCAACATCATATCCCGAACTGTGGGGTGTGGCTTATAGTTTTTGGGTAAATGATCAGCAATTTGGTAAAATAAAAACTAAAGTGATGGACAGGCGGGGCAGCATCAGTGGCGCCAATGCAGCATGGTATCATTTTATTAAAGAAAATAAAACTATTATAATTCTTAGCAATAGTAATGCAGGTGATGTTACAGCGTTGAGAGACAAATTGGCAATAGCTTTACTTAATTAAACTGTAACATCAATTTTGCCTAATCAATCTTAATTTCATCCCATTTTTACAGTAGTAAATCAAAAAAAAATTGAACTGATTGCGGGCAGTTTGTCAGATGGTCCTACTTTATTTTTGCTAATCAATTATAGTTCTGCTACTGCTCTTAATAGATTTAATGGCTGTTCTATAACTTAATGTTTTAATAGTTTAAAAAATAATTATGAACTTTATGGCAAGAACTAATGAAGAAAAATAAGAATACTTCTCTGTACTTTTTTATGATAACAGAACTAAATCTTGAATATTTTGTTATTTATCTTAGCTGATAACAGATTTCAATCAATATGTATAAACTAATCAAAAAACCTTTCTTCGGACAATATATGGTTAGGTGGCGTAGCCCATTAAATGAACAAGAACAAAAAGAATGGGAAGCCGTAGAAGTTAAAAGCAAATCTGGCGGCACTATTAAAGGTTTGTTTGCAAAGGCAGATAGCCCACAATCCAAAGCTACCATTGTATTGGGGCATCCAATGGGCAAGGAAGCGAAAGGATATTTTTTAAAGAACGGTTATACTAATCTTTTAATAAAAAATGGATATAATGTTTTGGTGTTTGATATAAACGGATTTGGCGAAAGCACCCACGGTAATTTCTCTTATTTTGAAGATATTGTCGCTATCGGTATAAAAGCAAAATCATTAACATCAGAATTGCCGCTGGGCTATCATGGCATTTCTTTAGGTGGGCAATGGGCAACCATTGCATTTACTGACAGCTCACACAAATTTGATTTTGCTATTGTTGAAAGTGCTGCTACAAGCTTAGATGAGTTTTGGGTGAATTTTAAAATTGCACACCGGGTTTTAAAAGTCCTAAATTTTTTATTACCGAGATATGCTAAACAGGTAAAAATGGTTGAAAGAATTAAAGAAGTAAAAGGCCTGAAATCAATACTGTTTATTTATTCCCATGCTGATAAGTGGATACCTGTTGAAATGGGAGAAAGATTTAAGAGAAACAGTAATGTGCCTGCTGAACTATGGACAGTTGAAACTGCTGAACATGCACAGATGATGAAATCGAAACATAAAGTAGAATATGAAAATAAAATTTTAGCTTATTTCGAAGAATCAATCAAATAATCGGTATTCCTAAGGTTTATCCTCTCCATAATTTAAAAATACAGTTCCGGTACTATAATATCTTACTTACTAACGTGTCTAAATAAGTAGTTATTTCCTGTAGTTTTTCATTCTGAAAATAAAAGATATCACAATAGATTTGGTTATAGTGTTTTCCGCTTTTAGTTCTGGCTTTTCCGGTACTTTCTATAACCACATAGTTTCCTTCTGCTATAATATTCTTTATGGTAATAACTGGAAAATTTTCAAGCTGCGACATCTTTGATACTTCAAGGACTTGTTGCTTACCAATAATCGAACTGTTGCCAAGAATATTCCACTTTATATCATCAGCTAAATATGCTGCAGAGAATTCAAGATTTCCTTTTGCAAATTCTTCACTGATTTTTTTGATTGACGGTATCATTTTATTTATTTTGTTTGTTCTACTAACTTGGTTTTTGAGTGGTTGTATATTTTCGCCTATTTTATGAAATTTGCTTTTGCTTATACCTTACAATTTCAATAATTAATTTTTCTGGTAATGGCTGATTGTTTGAGAATTGCACTGATGCTTTGCCCACCGTGTGCCCAGATAGATACGATGAAAAATGTTCCAGGATATTAGTTCCTGTATAAAATCCTACAAATGTTTTGTATCCGGCAATCATTATTTGCTTGTCCCTTTTACCACCTTCTACCAACGCAAAAGCCGGTATGTCATAGTTTATTAATTCAATAACGTTGGGGACCGCCTTCTTAATAATTGTTCTTAATGACTGTAGTACATTTTGCGTTTCTAATGGTTGCTTCTTTATATATTCTTCAACCGTTTTAAATTTGAGTTTCTGATTTGTTGCCATTTTGATTAGTTTTTAGTATTTGAATTTTTTTGATAGTTAAGCATCCAGATATTTCCATACTTATCAGTAAGCCCAGCAAACAATGCTCCCCAAAATGTATCTTCCAATGGATGGTTTACCTGGCCACCTGCAGATAGTTTTTTATAGCAACTTTTTATTTCTTTTTCGCTATTGCAGTTTAATGTAAGAGAAACTGCATTTCCTTTAGTCAATCCATTTTCACTAACCATATCAGAGCCCATTAATAAAAGGGTGCCATTTGTAAGTGTGGAATGCAGAATGCAATCTTTCATTTTCTTTGACATCTTTTCCGATAAAGGTGATTCACCGATAGTTTGAAAAACCAATTCTCCCCCCAGGCATTTTTTATAAAAGGTCATTGCTTCCCGGCAGTTACCATTGAATGTTAAATATGAATTTATTGTACTCATTTTATTATGCTTCCTTTTACTTAAAATAAGTTCTTTAACGTTCACATATCTCTTTCAGTTTTGCCAATGCTTTTGGCCAGCCATCACTAAACATTTTTTCCCACTCTGGATTTATCGTTAATTCCACTATCAGTGTTGTTACACTATTTTGCTCTGTAAAAATGTAGCTCTCAGTTGTGCCTATCCATCCTTTGGCAACATCGCTGTCATGGTCTTCAATACCGCCGGGATTAAGCACCGCAATATGTCTGGCAAAACTGTAATCGTATGGTTTGTGTTCTACCAATGTTGCTAATGTACCACTGCCATCATCCGAAATGAAACGAAGATTTTCTCCTTCTTTCCATTCGCCTTTAAAAAACGAACCTGGCCAGGCAGCATTTACCCATTCCTTATAGGTAACCGGGTGCAGCATTTTTTCCCAAACTTTCTTTTTAGGAGCTGCGATTGTAGTTTTAAACTCTATCTTTTTCATAAAAAAATTTAGTTGAAGAAAATTAATTACTGTTGCTGGGTAAATTTGGTTACATCGATATAAAGCACTTCCTAAAGATGGCCATCCAAATTTTCAATCTCAGGCATCCGGAATATTAGATTCTACTAATCTTTTTAATTTATCCAATGATTCCTGCCACCCCAGGTAACACATCTCTGTTGGTATTGCATCAGGTATCCCTTCCTGTATGGCAATAAGTTCTGTTCCGCATGATACTGCTTTGAGCTGAATGGTGGTTATCATTTCACCGGGAAGATTAGGATCGTCAAACCGGTCGGTATATTTTATCAGTTCATTCGGTTTGATTTCCAAATATTCGCCACCAAATGAATGAGCATTTCCCGTAGTGAAATTGATAAATGACATTTTATAACTTCCTCCTTCTTTCACATCCATGCTGTGAACTTTGGCAATAAAACCATAAGGCGGCAACCAGGATGCCATAGCATCGGGTTCAGTAAAAGCCCTGAATACTTTTTCAGGTGCTGCAGTTAATACTCTGTGCAGTTGTACTTTATTAGTTGACATGTTTTAAAAATTTATTGTTTAATAATTATTTGACAATATAAAGATGATAATCAAAAATGGAAAAACTGCTGTACTAATATGACTAAAAAGGGGTGTTTTGCGACAGGAATAAGTATTATCTTCGCTATATGAAAAATATAAGCATACTTGTTCCTGAGTCAGCAGTAATGCAGGCCATTGCAGACCCACAATATCTTTTTGC
>JANNEK010000374.1:0-14297 GCA_031378605.1 Chitinophagaceae bacterium
GGTATTGAAACCATGGGTGGCGTAATGACAAGATTGATTGATAGCAATACAACCATTCCAACTAAAAAGTCTGAAATTTTTTCGACGGCAAGCGATAATCAGCCTGGAGTAGAAATACATGTTTTACAAGGGGAGCGCCCAATGTCTTCTCAAAATAAAAGTCTTGGCAAATTTAACCTTGCAGATATTCCACCGGCACAAAGAGGTGTTCCTCAAATTGAAGTTATCTTTGATATTGATGCAAACGGAATTTTGCATGTAACGGCAAAGGATAAGGGAACAGGAAAGGAACAAAAAATTCGAATTGAAGCCGGCAGTGGTTTAAACAAGGACGAAGTTGAAAAAATGAAAGCCGACGCAAGGGCAAATGAAGCAGAAGATAAATTGGCCCGAGAAAAAGTAGATAAAATAAACCAGGCGGATAGCCTTGTTTTTCAAACCGAAAAACAATTAAAAGAGTATGGCGATAAAATACCTGCAGATAAAAAGGAACCTATTGAAACGGCTCTTGCAAAATTAAAAGAAGCTCATAAAACACAGGATATTGCCGTAATTGATGTAGCAGTGGCCGAATTAAATAATGCATGGACGGTTGCAAGTGAAGAAATGTATAAAGCAACGCAGGCGGGGGCCCAGCAACCAGGTGCTGACGCTAGTAGTGGACAGCAAGCGGGTAGTAAAAACGATAATGTAGAGGATGCCCAGTTTGAGGAAGTGAAATAATTCATTTAGAAATAATGTTATTAAGTACCGGAACCTTTTCTGAAGGTTCCGGTTTATTTTTATATCCGGGCATAACACAGGAATCTAAGCTTAATAATTTGGTGATAGGGTAAACATTCAGTTGAATTTGTATTGTTGTACTATTATTAATGATCTCCAAGACGATTGCTATTTCCCTACGATGATTTACATTCGACCATGCATTTACTCAACGTAAATAATATCAGTAAAAAAGAAGCAGGCAATTATGCAGTGAATAAACTTAGTTTTAGCCAGAATTATTTACAACGTTTAGCAATAGCCGGGGAAACGGGATCTGGAAAAACTACCCTGCTTAAAATGATAGCAGGATGGATACAACCCGACGAAGGAACGATTCATCTTTATAATGATCCTGTTTTAGGACCGGAGGAAAAATTAATGGCCGGTAGAAAAGAAATTGCCTATCTCTCTCAGCATTTTGAATTGAGAAATAATTACTGGGTTCATGAAATTCTGGAATATGCAAATGAATTATCCACGAAGGAGGCTAAAAACCTGTACAGAGTTTGCCGGGTTGACCATTTATTAAAAAGAAGAACCGATCAACTCTCTGGCGGAGAAAAACAACGTATTGCACTCGCAAGATTACTATCATCCTCTCCACAATTATTACTTTTAGATGAACCATTTTCGAATCTCGACAGAAAACATAAACAGATTATTAAATCTGTACTCAGGGATATAACCGATAATCTTAAAATTTCATGTATCCTGGTTTCTCATGATGCGCAGGATGTTTTATCGTGGGCAGAACGTATACTCGTTATGAATGACGGGCAAATTATTCAGCAAGGCTCGCCCACAGAAGTATATCAGAAACCAGTAAATAGTTATTGTGCAGAACTTTTCGGAGAGTATAATCTCATAGATCCCTCGACCTCACCCTTACTTGCCGCAACGATTTTTCCTGAAGGACAAACTAAAAAATTTTTGATAAGACCTGAAAATATTAAATTAGATATTGAATCTAAAAATTGCATCAAAGGAATCGTACAAAATTGCAGTTTCTTCGGAAATTATTATTTGATTGACGTATTAATCGAACAAATGAATATTAAAGTTGAGCAATCTTTTCCAATACAAATAGGGGATGAAGTTTTTTTGTCTTTTAGTAAGCACTCTTTAAGTTTTGTGTAATTTGCTTTATGTTATACGCTGGGTATTCACATGCAAAAATAGATTTGCGACTAACCGTATTTGGATACTAATGGTGGTTTTGTATAGTTCGTTTAATTATTCAATTGTCAATTACTGAATTCAAGTATATGAGTAAAACAGAATATTGGCTCAATGGCCCCATAGAAAATATTCCGCCCTTATTACAACCAGTTGCTCATGCTTTATTACAATCGAGAGATGAAATAAAGGAAGCACTTAATGGCTTTTCCGAAAAACTGATTTGGCAAAAGCCTGGCGGTTCGGCATCGGTTGCTTTTCATGTACAACATATTCCCGGAGTAATTGATCGGTTGTTTACTTATGCAAAAGGCGAAGAACTCAATCAGCATCAATTGGAATATTTGTCGATGGAAGGCAAAGAACGGGAGAATATTAAAATGGAGACGCTTATAAGTCGATTGGATGTACAGGTCGATAAGGCGATTGAGCAACTGCGTTATACAAATGAAAGTTTATTGCTCGAACATAGAGGTGTAGGTCGCAAAAAAACCCCTTCCAATGTAATTGGTTTGTTATTTCATGCCGCAGAACACGTACAAAGACATACCGGACAATTATTGGTAACGGCGAAGGTGCTTTCCAGGTAAAAATTAAATTTTTTACGAACTGGCAAACTTTTTATATACGTTAATTTTTTACAATCTTAAATTCAACTCTTCTGTTCTGTTGCCTGTTTTCATCTGTGTCGTTGTCGGCAACAGGCTTACTTTCTCCGTAACCGATTGCTGTAATTCTACTTGATGCTATACCTTTTGATAAGATATATTCCATTACTGATTTTGCCCTGGTATCACTAAGTTTCAAATTATATTCATCTGATCCTTTGTTATCGGTGTGGGCACTCATTTCAATTTCGATGGATGGATTTTCGGTGAGTAGTTTAATTACCCGGTTTAATTCTATAAAAGATTCATCCCGCAGGCCTGCCTTATTAAAATCAAAGAATACATTATTTAATCTTACAACAGAACCAATTTCAATCGGTACAAGGTATAAGTCTTTATGAATTTCTTTATATCCCGCTTTTACCAACGAATCAAGATTCAGATTTTCGGATACAGCAAAGAATTTATCTGCTACTGCTCTTATTAAATAGTTTTTATCGTAGGGCAATACTATTTTAAATGATCCATCGATTGTACTTGAAATGGCGTTGCCTGCTTCCAATCCATCGGGAAGTGTTTCATATATTAAGGAAGCGCTGATAGGTTCTTTTGTTTTTTGATTGTAAACATTACCACTAACCATTAATACAGGATTCGGTTTTTCTCTTTCTAATAATTTAACCCTTACTATATCACTTTCACCATAGGTATTCAAACTTGTAGTGAGGTAGGCATATTCTCCACCCGCATCCAATGTAAAAAAAGCATCCCAGTTTTCGGTATTAATTGGCGCACCAAGATTAACCGGGTCACTCCACTTTTGCCATGTTTTATCTAAGCGCTTCGTCATCCAAATATCATTATCACCTAATCCGCCTTTTCGGTTACTGCTAAAATATAGTGTTACTCCATCTGCTGCAACATAAGGAGTCATTTCATCGCTTTCCGGAAAGTTTATATTTTTCCCTAAACTTTTTGGTTCAGTAAAAGTTCCATCTGCCATTAGAAAGCAAACGAACAAATCATTATTTTCTCCGCCTTTTTCGGGAGTCATATACAACAGTAATGTTTTACCATCATGTGCCATGCTTGCACCAGATTGCCGGCCACGATCAAATTTTTCATAATTACGGATCATTAATGCATTTGGTTCGCTCCATTTTCCATTACTTTTTAAATAACTCATACTAACGCCTTTTCCATGAAAGGCACCTTGTACAAATGCCCCACGTAATAGAATTCGATTATTATCGGGCGATATCCAATACACGGCATTGTAATGAGAAGTGTTTAATGGATAGGACAAGTGACGAGCCTCTGCCCATTTACCGCTGGTATCTCTTCGTGAATACCATATATCTTGCGAATTAGATACCGAATTATATTTTGTATTTACAGGATGATTTTCGCAGATAAAGAATAAAGTATTTCCATCTGCAGAAATAGTGGGTCTTAATTCAGCTAAGTCTGAATTGATATTGATTCCCAGGTTTTCTATTTTTAAAATTGTACTTGCAGTAATGATATTATCCTTCTGTGGCTTTAGTGCAAGTGAATCGTTAGAAGGTTGAGCAAGTGCATATTGCATGCCTATGCCTAAAAAAAGGGTAGAAAAAAGGGTTTTCACAATAAAGGGTTTGCTGTCAAAATAGTAAAAAAGGTCCGTAACTCATAATTTCAAAACAAAATTTTAATACAAACAAATGATGCGTAAAAAATTCTTTGAAAGATCGTATACGGTTCATTAAATGCTAAAATGAGTAAGCTTATCTGCTTCGCATACTATTTTTTAAAGTCTGAAATTCTCCATTAAAGGGTTGATGTTATTCTTTCCAATAAAAAAGTATTTCCATTTTAGCATATAAGAATCAATAAACAAAAAAAGAAAAATATAGTTGATTGAATCATTTCTTGAGCAATATAAATACAGTGTTTACATGCACTGACCTTTATTTGACGATTAACTTAATAGTATAGATTTTGGTTTTGAAAAAAGGTGATTACCGAAGGGTGTTATTAAAAGTGATCCTGTCTTAAACTTGCGTATTTTTGACTTTATGGAACTGAATAAAATGAAGTTGGATGATATTTTGGCCAATGTTAAAGTTGAAGCACTTAATGAAATGCAGCTTGCAGCCATGAATGCCTATGATGGTAATAATAACATTATGCTTTTGGCAGATACGGGTACTGGAAAAACCCTTGCATTTTTGCTTCCGCTGGTACAACTGATGGATCCCCAAAAAAATAAAACACAGGCAATGATCATTGTGCCTTCAAGGGAACTTGCAATTCAGATTGAACTTGTTTTTAAGAGTATGGGTACAAAAAATAAAGTAACCTGTTGCTATGGTGGGCATAAACGCGAAACAGAAGAAAACAATTTGATACAGGCGCCCAGTTTAATTATTGGTACGCCAGGTAGAATTGCTGATCATATTCGCCGGGGAAATATAACTACGGATACTATTGAAGCTTTGGTGTTGGATGAATTTGATAAATCATTAGAACTTGGTTTTAACGAAGAAATGTCTTTTATTATTGGATCGTTAAAATCATTGAAGAAAAGAATGCTTACGTCTGCAACTGAAGGGATAGCTATTCCTGCATTTATTGGTGCAAGCGATCCATTTAAACTTGATTTTCTTTCCGATTCTATTGCACCAAAGAATAAGCTGGAGATAAAGGTACTTCACAGCGATGGGAAAGATAAATTAGAAACACTTTTTCGTTTAATTTGTATGTTGGGAAACCGATCCACCATTGTTTTTTGCAACCATCGTGAAAGTGTGGAAAGAACGAGTCGTTTATTGAAAGAAAAAGATATTATAAATGTTTTTTATCATGGTGCCATGGAACAGCAGGAGCGGGATGCGGCACTTTGTAAATTTAGAAATGGAACCTCAAATGTATTAGTAACTACGGATCTTGCCGCCAGGGGCCTCGACATTGCACATATCCGTTATATTGTGCATTATCATATGCCTGCTACCGAAGATATTTTTATTCATAGAAATGGCAGAACTGCGCGAATGGATGCGAGTGGAACGGCAATACTTATACTATCTCCAGACGAAAAACTTCCACTCTATATACTAAACGGGGTGGGGGCTATTGAGTTGCCCGATTCTATTGAATTGCCTGAAAAGCCCAAATGGACCACTTTATTTATTGCTGCCGGTAAAAAAGATAAGGTTAATAAAATTGATATTGTAGGTTTTTTATCAAATAAAGGGGAATTAAAAAAAGATGATATTGGATTAATCGACGTCAAGGATTTTTTCTCGTTTGTTGCTGTAAAGAAAAGTAAAGTGAGTCATACCCTTCAGGTGATCAAAGATCAAAAAATAAAAAATAAAAAAGTAAAAATGGTTGTTGCAAAATAACCATTTCCCAAACATTTACTATATTAATGAAAACTGCGTCTATTCATGAACTTAAACAGGAGCTTTCGGTAATTAAACCAGTAGAATTACTGAATCTTTGCCTTCGGTTAAGTAAATTCAAGAAAGAGAATAAGGAGTTGTTAACTTATTTATTATTTGAGGCTAATAATGAGCAGGGATATGTAGCCGGTGTTAAAAGGGAAATCGATGAGTTGTTCTCCACAATTAATCTTTCTCAATTGTATTTCGCAAAAAAAAGCCTTCGAAAAATTGCACGAATAATAAGTAAATATTGCAGGTATAGTGGCATCAATGAAACAGAAATTGAACTGAGAATCTATTTTTGCGAATTGATAAAAGATTCGGGAATACCGATTTCGAAAAATCCGGTGATTAAGAATTTGTATGATTCGCAGGTTAAAAAGATATGTTCTATTGTAGAAACTCTTCATGAAGATTTGCAGTATGAGTTTATTAAAGCAGTGGAATTATTGAGATAAAAAATTTTTTTAGGGTTTCGAACTTAGGGAGGTTGCGAACCTGGGGGAGTTCGCTACCGCCCGCTTGATTTCTGAACACTTAAATACTCTTAATCTTTCATAAGCAGTGTTTTGTAAATTTATTGGATAGAGGCATTACGAAGTAAAGCTTCCAACTCCTATGGGTTTCGAACTTAGAGGAGTTGCGAACCTGGGGGAGTTCGCTACCGGCCATTTCTCGAAAATCATTTGATGAATCTTTCTCCTAAGCATTTCCTTATTCATTTCTTTTCATTAATTTATTTTTTTGTTATGAAGTATTTCCTATCTAATAAACAAACTCTGCTTTTGTTCTACAGCTTGTTTTTTTGTTATTCATTCAGTTGCCAAATAAATATAAGGATTCTGTGTACTTAACAACGATCGAAAAGACCACGTTAACGGTTAAATTGATCTGTCCTGAAATTGAATCAGAAAGTCAACTTTTTATTCATGAATGTTCGTAAAGGTATAGAAACCGTATATTAGTATTTGAAGTAATTCACAAAGCAATGAGTAAAATAATAATATGCCTTTTTCTTTGTTTCTTAGTTAATGGAGAAGTTCGGCGTAATTCTATGCAATTAATTGCTGCCCCAATTTTGATTGATTCTTTTCCTCAAATTCTAAAAGGAAATTTTATGGACGACTACGGTATTCGTTATACAATTACCGATTCTTTATGGATACAACACCCCGCCATTCGATACCATATTCTTAAATACAATAGCAAAGAGAATTATATTATTGCTAAAAATGATGAAACCAATTCATCAAATCCTTCGTTGTATACGCGTATTGATTATATGTTATTCACGAATATGAAACCCTATGAATGGGGTTTTTGTTTGAGTGTCTACAATGCAATAACTGATTCTGCTGCAGAGTTTACTTATAAAGCAGATAGAGAAAATCCCCGAAAAGGATGTAACGGCTTTCCTTTTTCGAGGATGAAAAAGATAAATTAATGAATAACTAATCATTTTTTAAATTAGACTACTGATGTATTGTTCAAAACTTATTTTATCTATTTTAATACTTCCTTCAATTATTCTTGTAAAGGCCCAGTCATCTCAACCAAAAGGGAAATTATTTATTATCGGTGGGGGAGATCGTGCCCCGGCTTTAATGCGATCGCTAATGAATACGGCCTCGATGAAAGAAAATGATTATGTGGTGGTGTTACCGATGTCAAGTGAAGATCCCGATACTTCTTTTGCTTATATTAAAAACGATCTTGAATTGGCTTGTACGAACACCATTGTAAATTTTAATTTCACTAAAGAATTAACAGAAAAAAAAACCTGGCTCGATTCGTTGGAGAAAGCAAAGCTCATATTCATTACCGGGGGTGACCAGGATCGTTTCATGAAAATTGTATTGAATACACCAGTATACCAATCGATTCATCGGGCGTATAAAAATGGAGCTACCATTGCCGGTACCAGCGCCGGGGCAGCAGTAATGAGCAAGTATATGATTACAGGAAACGAATTGACAGATACTACGTATCGTTCAACCTTTCGAAAAATAGTGGATAAAAATATTGAAATTAAAGTAGGATTGGGGTTATTGCCAAACGCCGTTATTGATCAACATTTTTTAGTTCGTAGTCGATATAACCGTTTAATATCTGCTCTGGCAAAATATCCTTCCCTTTCCTGTATAGGTATTGATGAAGAAACTGCCATTGTAGTGAGTGGAAATAAAATACGCGTTGCAGGAAATAGCCAGGTTATTCGTATGCGAAAGCCAATGAATCTAAAGATCACTCGAGGTGGATTGATAAAACTAGTTGATATGGAATTTAGTATGTTTACTGAAGGGGATATTTTCTTTCTTGATAAATAATATAATTGAATAATGAACAAAGTAGTTAAGATAATTAACAATGAAGTGTTGTCTGCCAATTGGTATACATTAAGAAAAATTACCTATGAATTTTTGAAGAAAGATGGTAGTTGGCAAACGCAATCCCGGGAGGCATACGATCGGGGGAATGGAGCGACTATTCTTCTTTACAATAAAGAACAAAAGACAATTATTCTTACCAGGCAATTTCGTTTACCCACGTTTATTAATGGAAACACTACGGGTATGTTAATTGAAACCTGCGCTGGATTATTGGATAAAGACAATCCTGAAGATTGTATTAAACGTGAAACGGAAGAAGAAACAGGTTACAAAATAGAGCAGGTGCAAAAAGTATTTGAGGCTTATATGTCTCCTGGCTCGGTTACTGAAATTCTTTATTTTTTTGTGGCTGCTTATTCAAAAGCAATGAAAATAAGTGAAGGTGGTGGTATTGAACATGAACAGGAAGATATTGAAGTAATGGAGATACTTTTTAATGAGGCATTGAAAATGGTTGAAACCAGCGAAATAAAAGACGCTAAAACAATTATGTTGTTACAATATGCAGCATTGAAACAATTGATTTAATAATCCCTTCAATATCGAATTATTATTCGTAAAAGTAAGAGTGCATTTAATTGGGGTAACGATCTTGTATAGATACTTTTGTAACCTCCGATTAGGTCAATTAAACTAATTAGCCTATCTTCGCCATTCTTAATGTTATTGCTCTCTCCCGTTTGTGTAGTTTTTTTCTCCTCAAATTTTGTGACGGCTTAACGTAGGGCGGATATCGTATCAATCATTTTGATAGCCTTATCACATTTTTCACTAAATAATTTAAACGTGTCATTTAATCAATTACAGCTCATTGAGCCTGTACTAAAGGCGTTGAGCGAAGAAGGGTATTCTCAACCTACTCCTATACAGGAAAAATCAATCCCAATTATTTTACAAAAAAAAGACCTCTTAGGATGTGCTCAAACCGGAACAGGTAAAACCGCTGCTTTTACAATTCCAATTTTGCAACTTATGGAGCAGCAGCCGATGAAGGCGGGACAAAGAGGTATACGGGCATTAATACTTACGCCTACCCGTGAGCTTGCTATTCAAATCGGTCAAAGCATCGAAGCATATGGTAAATACCTTAATCTTCGTCATCACGTAATATTTGGCGGTGTATCCCAGCAAAGCCAGGTGATGGCAATACGAAGAGGTATTGATATTATGGTTGCAACACCCGGCCGCTTATTGGATTTAATGCAGCAACGAATTGTTTCACTTAACGATATTCAGTTTTTTGTGTTGGATGAAGCCGATCGTATGTTGGATATGGGTTTTGTTCACGATGTAAAAAGAATAATAGCAAAATTGCCCGCAAAAAGACAAACACTATTTTTCTCGGCAACTATGCCTGCAGAAATAAAAAAGCTGGCAGCTATTCTATTAACGGATCCAGTAAAAGTGGAGGTTACGCCTGTTGCTTCTACGGCAGAACTTATTGAGCAATCTGTTTATTTCACAGAAAGGCAGCATAAATTACCGTTGCTAATTCATCTTTTACAGGATAAAGCAATTGAAACAGTATTGGTATTTATGCAAATGAAGCATGCTGCAGATAAGTTGACAAAAAGCTTAAATCATGCAGGTATTCGGGCAGAAGCGATTCATGGAAATAAATCGCAGAATGCACGACAATCGGCCCTGGAGAATTTTAAAAGTAGGCGCACACGTGTGTTGGTTGCTACAGATATTGCAGCACGTGGTATTGATATCGACGAATTAACACATGTCGTTAACTATGAATTACCGAATGTACCCGAAACCTATGTACATCGTATAGGCAGAACAGGTAGGGCTGGAGCAAGTGGTAAAGCCGTTTCGTTTTGCGACTATGATGAAAGGCCATTATTATCAGATATTCAAAAACTAATTGGAAAAAGTATACCAGTTATTACGGAGCATGCTTTTGTGAGTGATGGCAGCAGGCGCTCAAATTTTAATAATGGCTCAAATACAAAACAATCAAACACACAGCCGGCAAAGCCAAAAAGATTTGGCAGGCCCTATTCTCAAAGGGCTTAAGTTATAGGGAATAAGGAGAATGATTTCCACAGCATAAAAAAACCGTTTTATTAAATAACTTTTAATAAAACGGTTTCTTATTAAGAATATATATGCTTAACTATTTTCTGCGATGTTTTCGGCCAGCGCTTCTGTAACCGCAGGTGTGTTATTTTTAATAGTAAGAACAAAATCGTTATTCATCGAAAATTCAAATTGTTGTTCTTTTAGAATATGACGGCTAAGTTCACCTTCCTGTAACACAGCAGCCAGTTCTTTTGCGAGAGGAGAAAGGTCCATGCCATTACTGATCCGACCATTATTAATGTATAGCTTGCTAAAACTAAATTTTAGTTTTCTTCCGCCGGCTGCTCTTTTAAAATCTGTATGATTCATATTCAGCGTTTGATCGCCTGTAACAGAACGTTTTAAAAGAATAGCAATAACCGGAAGATATTTTTTCCATGTAAGTCCAAACATTGTTTAATTTTTTATCGTGTAAAACAGGAAAGTATTCAGTTAAAATTATTGAGTCACTTTTTCGTCAGATAAACGTGTAAATGAAACACCGCTATAAATACGTGCTAAGTTTGGATCCTTCGTCTGCTTCCATTCATCTACATAATTACTACTTACAATACGCCAGAAATTTTTTGATTTCAATTCTTTGTAGTCAGTACCCTGAACAAATAAACCGGTAACGGTACTTCTTTCTTTAAAATGGATATTAACTCGAATGTCTTTTCTTGCTTTATTTTCAATAAATTTTTCGATCATTTCTGTGGTCATACTTCTATATTGTTTTATAATAAACTGAATTAACTTACTGGTAACATAAATGCCAAATCCTGATTAAGGAACAAAAACAACACTCTTCTGCTCAAATTCTAGTGATATGCCCTTCAACAAGTTTCCTCGGGGTGTTCCAATCACATATACCTAAATTCTAATATCTTAATTCTTCATAGTTGAGTTGAAGTCATCCGTAAAGAAAATATAGGGGTAAATTATTTGCTTACAAAAGCTAAAAGACTCATTTCTATGCAAACGAAGATAGGTTTTATTTTGGAGGTTTTATGATATTTATTTCCTGTGGATATTCATCGGGTTTTTGAAGAATCTGTCTTTTATATCGCTCCAGTTTTAATAGAGTAAGTTATTCCCTGATGAACATTTATTGGGGTCTTAGAAGGGTGCTGTTGTGCCCATTTAAAAAAGCGATGTGAAAAAAAATCGGCGCTGTAATTGTTGATTCCATCTGTTCATGGAAAATATTGGCCAGTAAATATTACTTGCCGAATTATTCTGTTGATGACAATATTTTTTCGAGTGAGTTACAAAACGATCCGCATTGTTTACTAATAATAATAATTATCAATTATGCAAGCATCTCTGAGAATCATTCTAATTACCTTTTTTCTTGGTTCGATACTTTCTATAAAAGCTCAAAACGAATGGCGAGGCTGGGGCGGGGCAGGTTTAACTTTATCTTTAACAAAAAAATTAGACCTGCGCCTCAACCATCTGCGTTCTTATAACCTTAATTCCCCACTTGAAAACGGCTTTAATCAAAGTTCAATGAGCCTTAATTATGATCTTACAAAAAGAATGAGTGTATTGGGTGGATATATGTTAACTGCTTTTCCGTCTGGTTCGGAATCAACCAGCAGGGGTTATACCCGGTTAAGCTATCGAATGCCTATTGCCAAACTAATCAATTGGTCGAACGGTGTACAGGCAGAGTATCATTCGACCGCTGAAACAAGATTTCGATACCGTTTTATTTATATCACACGCTTAAGTAATAAAAAAGAAATTCCTTTTATGCACCTGACCCTTTCTGCTTCCTATTGGTTGTATTATAACTTAGGAGGAAATGAAATAAGATATTTTGATAAATCCGGCGCCGTACTTACACGTCATAGCCCTGACGGCTTTCATCGGGGTCGGCTGTATTTGAATGCTGCCACCAAAGTAGTTAAAGGACTCACGTTTAATCTTTATTACATGAAACAAAGTGAATTCAATTTATTTAGCTCCGAATTTCGAAAAATAAATGTTGTAAATCCAGCAACTGGTAAAACCAGCAGATCATTTGACTCCTATAACGTTGCAGGAGTAAGCCTGCTATATGATATTAACCTGTATTCTTCCAGAAAAAGCAAATCACGCTCACATTCATCAACGATTAAAAATTAATTTTATGGAAAGCAGAATTAAGAGAACGTATATCTGTAAAGATGTTCATGCTCATCAAATTGATGTCAATACGCCCGTTAATTATCAACCAATAGTAGGCGATGTAGCAGTATTTGAGGTGATGAAATTGGGTAAGCATAAAATGATTCAGGGAGATAGCAAACGCAATATCACGATCGGCACCGGCGATTTGATTATGGCCGCTTTTGGTACACGCTATGCCACCGAACAATTTGAAGGATATGTTCCAGAACACATAAACCAGGATCTCCATATTCTTGGAGCAGGGGGAACGGTAGGTGTTATTGCAAGCATGCATTCAAAGTTCATAAGTGTTGGCCCAACCATATTAAAATTCAGAGGCCTTGTTCGGGATCATTTTGGAAAAATAATTAATACAAAATCTATTTCTCAAAAAAAATTACCGGTATTCACTGGTGCCAATGCCGCCGCCACCCGTGTAATACTATCGGTAGGCTCTTCAATGGATAGCGGAAAAACAACTACTGCAGCGTACCTTGTACGCGGACTGAAAAATGCCGGATATCGTGTGGCTTTTATTAAGCTTACCGGTACTGTCTACACGAAGGATACAGATCTTGCCTATGATCTTGGCGCTGATGTTGTTTCTGATTTTGGAGATTTTGGTTTTCCGTCCACTTACATGTGTTCTGAAGAGGAATTGCTTAACTTGTATGAAGGAACTTTAATGAATGTAATGCTTGTAAATCCCGATTACGTAATTATGGAAATTGCTGATGGATTGTATGAACGGGAAACGAAAATGCTGCTGAACTGCCGCAGTTTTACAAATACCGTTGAGGCAATATTGTTTTCGGCAGGAGATAGCCTGGCAGCAATAAATGGAGTGGAAACATTACAGCGTTGGGGTCTTTTTCCGATAGGCATTTCTGGTTTACTCACTACTAGTCCTTTATTGATCCGCGAGGTTGAAGAGAACACCTACGTTCCGGTTTATACGATTGAAAAATTAGGAAGCGGCGACATCGCCAGAAATTTATTGTCGGCAGAAATAATTCATGCAACGAACTAATGCAGTCAGAAAATACCATAACATCTTTTAAGCCTGAAGCGATTTCATCCGATAGCTCTTTATACAAACCTGTTATTAGTACGACTTATTTTTTGCGCAGGCATCTATTGGTGCATAAATTTTCTGTGATGATTGTTTTGTTTATTGGAATTGTGAATAGTGTAACTAGCTTACTCGTTACACTACTGATTGGAGAATTTTTTATACTCCAGTTCAAGACGGCCAGCAGCAAAGGAAAATTACTGCAATGGTTAGGAATTCATGTTAATAGCCTTGATATGTTTTTTGTATTGCTTATAATTCTATTATTAATAAAATTCATTACTCAATACAGCGAAAAATACCTCACAGTTTTGCAGGGGGAATTTTTTTCAAAAAATATACGGGAAACTCTTTTTATTTCACAAATTAAAAGCACGCCAGAAGTGTTTAACCTGCATTCCTATGGTAATTATCTTTTGAGGTACAGTAATGATCTTAAAGCAGTACAACAATATCTTACAAAAGGCTTTTTAGCTGCAATCAGGGATCTGTTTTTTTTATTTATTGGACTTTCTTTTTTCTTTTTAATTAGTCCTTCTATTGGGAAAATTGTATCCATTTATCTTTTGTCTGTGTACTTGGTCATGGGGCCCGTGCGGCTCACGGGTCTCGAGGTGCGGGAGAAGGCGGC
>JANNEK010000407.1:0-5893 GCA_031378605.1 Chitinophagaceae bacterium
TATATAATAGCTGTCTATTCTCATCATCTCCTTTTTGTCACTATTGTGGTAAGCAAAAAAAAATATATGTTTCTGCTGTTGTGTAAATAAATTTTCTTGTGCGATTATCCACAATTTGATTCTCGATGTTATAATCTATAAAACTTAAAAATGATAAATAAATATAATAAACATTTAAATAAAAAAAATCCCAGCAAACGCCGGGATTTCAATAAGATCAAAATCTATAATAAATTAAGATTCATCTCTTGTTCTACGTACAGGTGGTCCGCTTCTGCGAACACGTCTGTCTTTTGCATCCGTTTCCTGACGCTTACGAACCTGGATCTCATGTTCGCCATGCCATGTCTGGAATTTTTCCATTGCGGCAGCTTCATCAAATAATCCGAGTTTTACTCCACGTAACAAATGTTTGAGGTACAATACACCTTTAAAGGAAAGAATACGACGAACAGTGTCTGTTGGCTGAGCTCCTTTATGAAGCCAATCCAATGCTTTCTGGCGATCCAATTGAACACTGGCCGGAACAGTAAGCGGGTTGTACGTACCTAACTTTTGAATGAATTTACCATCGCGCGGAGACCGTGCATCGGCCACTACGATGAAATAGAAAGGTCTTTTCTTAGACCCATGACGTTGCAGTCTGATTTTTACTGGCATTTTAAATAGAAATTTAAATGCGTTAATTAATAGGGTTTCTCTTTAAGGATTGCAAAAATAACAATCGAAAAGTATTGATCAAAATTAATAATTGTAAACCAATAAATTAATTTTTGAATGAAAAAGGGGAAAAATAGTGTCAAAAAAGCAAGTTTGTTCGTCTTTGCTCCCCAAATCCCTAACGAAAATCGAACAAAAATTGATAGTTGCTTGTCTTTGAACGTAAACTTATACATAGTGTCTTCTGGCTATTGGCTCCAGGCTAATGGCTCCAAACTAAAGGCTCCTGGCTAATGTCTCAGGTTAAAGGCACCCAACACTTAGTCTCCCACTACCTTTTCATTCCCGGCATCATTCGTCCCATTGGCATCTTATTCATCGTTTTCATCATCTGTTTCATTTGTTCAAACTGTTTCAAAAAAGCATTTACCTCGTCGATACCCTTTCCGGATCCTGTGGCAATCCTTTTTTTACGGCTCATATCGATTAAATCCGGATTACTTCTTTCCTGCTTGGTCATTGAATTAATCATTGCTTCAATTCCTTTAAACGAATCATCACTGATATCAACATCCTTAATTGCCTTACCCATTCCAGGAATCATACCCATTAAATCTTTGATGTTTCCCATTTTTTTGATCTGCTCAAGCTGTTGTTTAAAATCCTCAAAATCGAATTGATTCTTTCGAATCTTTTTTTCCAGCTTTTTGGATTCCTCTTCATCAAATTGGGCTTGTGCTTTTTCAACAAGGGTAGTTATATCACCCATTCCTAAAATCCGCTGGGCCATCCTGTCGGGATAAAACACATCCAACGTATCCATTTTTTCACCACTACTTACAAACTTAATGGGTTTGTTAACAGTATACTTTATAGAAAGGGCCGCTCCTCCCCGTGTATCACCATCTAGTTTAGTAAGTACTACACCGCTGAAGTCTAACCGCTCATTAAAAGCTTTTGCAGTGTTTACAGCATCCTGCCCCGTCATTGAATCCACCACAAATAATATTTCCTGTGGTTTTACTGCATTTTTTATATTAGCTACCTCGGTCATCATTACTTCATCCACAGCCAAACGGCCGGCAGTATCAATAATTACTACATTTTTATTTTTGCTTCTTGCTTCCTTTACGGCATTATTTACAATTTCTACGGCATTTTTATTTTCAATTTCACTATACACCTCAATACCAATCTGCTCTCCTAATACTTTTAACTGATCAATTGCTGCGGGGCGATATATATCTGCTGCTACCAGCATTGGTGAAAAACCCTTTGTATTTTTTAAATAATGGGCAAGTTTGGCACTAAAGGTTGTTTTTCCGGAACCTTGCAATCCGGCTATTAAAATAACAGCCGGGTTTCCTTTTGCATTAAGCTCGCTTTCTTTACCACCCATTAACTCAGCCAATTCATCCTTTACAATTTTTATCATCAATTGACCAGGACTTACAGCATTAATTACTTTTTGACCAAGTGCTTTATCTCTAATTGTATCTGTAAACTCTTTGGCGATCTTAAAATTTACGTCAGCATCTATTAATGCTTTACGAATTTCCTTTATAGTGGAGGCTATATTTAATTCTGTAATTCGACCTTGCCCTTTTACTAACTTAAAGGCCGTTTCGAGCCGCTCTGATAAATTTTCAAACATGATTTTGTTGTTTCTTGGTAATTCCCTGAGGATAGTTTTAGTTTATGGCTTGTGATTTATTGTTGTTGAAATTCTAAAACTCTTTACCAATAGTGTGCGTTTGCTATTTATAATGAATGATAGAGCTAAAGAACTATAAACTACAAACCATAAACTAAAAACCCCTTAAATAAAAAAGTGAATGTTACAATAACATTCACTTTTAAATGAATTACAAATTTACAATAAGATTATGAAGTGTAGATTTTCTTTATACAGCTATTTATTAAAATAATTTAAACACCTAAAAAGCCTCTTAATTCTCTTGACCGGGAATTGGTACGCATTTTAGTAATTGCTTTATCTTTTATCTGCCGAACCCTTTCACGGGTAAGATTAAATTTTTCACCAATATCTTCCAGCGTCATCGGGTGGTCTATTCCTAACCCAAAGAAATAACAGATCACTTCTTTCTGGCGTTCCGTAAGCGATTTCATGGATCGCTCGATTTCCTGAGTAAGTGATTCGTTATGCTCCAAATTTGTTTCGGCCCGGTCAGCATTTTTATTTTCCATTACATCTATCAAGGTGTTATCTTCTCCTTCCGAAAGAGGAGTATCTACACTAATATGTCGGGCGCTGGTTCCAAGTGTTGCATTTACTTCATCAATATCAAGCTCCAGCAATTCAGCAATTTCAGACGCGGATGGCTCCCGTTCAAATTCCTGTTCTAGTTTAGAAAACGCTTTTTGTATTCGGTTGGTAAGTCCAACTTTATTTAAAGGGAGGCGGACAATTCGAGACTGTTCTGCCAAGGCCTGTAAAATACTTTGACGAATCCACCAAACTGCATAGGAAATAAACTTAAAACCGCGGGTTTCATCAAATCGCTGGGCGGCTTTAATAAGTCCAAGATTCCCTTCGTTAATAAGATCGGGTAGGGAAAGTCCCTGGTTTTGATACTGCTTTGAAACGGATACTACAAAGCGTAGGTTGGCCTTGGTAAGTTTATCCAATGCAGATTGATCGCCCTGTTTGATACGCTTTGCCAGTTTTACTTCTTCTTCAGGCGTAATCAATTCTACTTTTCCGATCTCCTGCAGGTACTTTTCCAAGCTCTGTGATTCACGATTGGTGATACTTTTCGTGATCTTGAGTTGACGCATACTCATAGGTGGCCTTTTTTTAGGATTTAATTGGTAATTGGTTTTTAATAGAATTATAAGTAAAAACGATGAAACAGGTGGTTTTGTTATGCCTGTGTATAATTTAAAAGTGTTTATTTTCAGTAAATTAACCTCTTATACGTGGCAAAGTCCTATTTTGCCCTTTTAATAACAGATCCGTGCTTCAATAAATGACAGTTTTTTTGTCTCGAAAAGCACAAAAAACGCTTATATGGACAAAAAAATTTTGATGGTAATATTATTTATCTATTATTGCAGCATTGGAAATTAAAAGGTCAATAAGGAGTAGATGAGCAAGAAACAACAATTTACATTAGAGTATCCGGTGCGGTGTTCTCCTTCCATTTTATATGATTTCTTAGCCACGCCCGCAGGATTGCAGGAATGGTTTGCAGATAAAGTGGACGAGCGGGATAATGTTTTCAGTTTTTCCTGGAACGGTACAACCGACAAAGCAGAAGTAATGGACAGTGAAGTGAACCGATTCATTAAGTTTCATTGGACACATTCTGCTAAAGAAGAATATTTTGAATTCAGGATTGAAAAATCGGAAGTAACCAATTTAACTATTTTGGTAATTAATGATTTTGCTGAAAAAAAAGAAATCAAGGATCAGAGCCAGCTATGGGCTTACCAGGTAAAAGAACTTTTTCACCGATTAGGAAATTAACCGGCTATTGCGTTGAAGATAACTTCATTCAAGCCAGTTAATATTTCTTTCATTTCATTCCAGTTCGAAAAAGCTACCGGGCAGGATACCCTGTAAAAATCAGCTTCGGATAATTTCCTTGAAGTTAAATGGCTATTATTCTTATCTAATGGAATGAATTCCGCAGATTCAATATCTTGCTCCCATTCATCCCCGGAGATGGATAACCGAAAACCTGCCTTGGCTAAGAATTGAATTTTTTCCTGAATGATGGGCATGTATTGCTGTTGATATTTCCCTTTCAAGTGAAGTGTTACACTAAAATATTTTCCCCACCAGAAAAAAGTTCTGACTGCAAAAATATCTTCCTTACCAAAAACGCGGGGATAATCAAGCATAACATAGGGAAGCTCTTTATATTTTTCTCCTCTCGATATTTTGGGTGATGATAACAAAATCTCCTGTGATAAAAATGGTGGTTGTTCCTTCAACCGCAGGCTTCGTTCGGCTGCCAGCTCACCAAAAAGTGTGTACACTTTTTCAATGATGATATTCTTTGTTAAAAGAATTCCTGCATCCTGAACCAATATTAATTCCTCTGGTGAAAGCTGTATTTTTGCAAGACTCATGAAAAGCAGTTTGTAGTTTATGGTTTGTAGTTGCGAAAGCGGCGAGTTGCTGCTAAAACAATAACTAGCTGAACAATGAAATTAACTCTTGTCATCCGGCCTGCATATATTAAAATGCACTTTTATGAAAGAAACTATAAACCTCAAACTATAAACCACAAACTACAAACCACAAACCTTAAACTACAAACTAATAACATTTGATAAAAAGACTAGACATACTTGTAATAAAATCCTTCATCGGGCCTTTTATTGCTACTTTTTTCCTGACGTTATTCGTACTTATTCTCCAGTTTTTTTGGTTATGGATAGACGATTTTGTAGGCAAAGGCATTGATGGCAGCACTATTTTACGTTTGATTGTTTACCTCAGTGCAACACTGGTACCTCTTGCCCTGCCACTTGCTGTATTGTTATCGTCGATTATGACCTTTGGTAACCTTGGTGAAACCTATGAATTGGTGGCCATAAAATCGGCGGGCATAGGATTGCTTCGTTTTATGCTTCCTCTTTTTATTGTGTCGTTGTTGCTATCGGGTTTGGCATTTCTTTTTAACAACTACGTCATTCCTATCGCTAATCTAAAAATGAAAACCCTTCATACCGACCTGGTAAATAAAAAACCAGCGTTCGATTTAAAAGAAGGTCAATTCTACAATACCATTCCCGGGTTTTCGATAAAAGTATCTGAAAAGAAAAACGATTCAATTTTAAACAATGTATTGATCTATGAAAATAGTGGTGGGTTGCAGGATAACCTTATAGTAGCAGCATCAGGTGTTATGCGTGTATCAGATGATAAACAATTTCTTGAATTTATTCTTCGCAATGGGTGGCGCTATGAGGAAAAAGGCAATCGATCGGAACTCAATACAGAATTTATTCGTTTAGGATTTAAAGAATATAAAAAAGTATTAAGTCTTGGTTCGCTTCAGCTAAACCTGACCTCCGACTCGGTTTTTAAAAATCGTTACGAAATGCTAAGTGTTAGCCAATTGAATTATGCCATTGATTCATTGGAAAAAAGCAATAAATCGTATGATCAACGGAACCGCAACGAAATGCAGGCCTACCTCGGCTTTATGAAATACCTCGACACCGGTTGGGTGAATGTAAAAGTTCCGCTTGTAAAAAA
>JANNEK010000044.1:0-6081 GCA_031378605.1 Chitinophagaceae bacterium
ACCTCAAAAATGTCGCGGTCATCACTCGTTTTGTTGGCCGGTGTGCGCTTAACTTTCCTGAAATGATCAACACATAGGTTGTGTGCAATACGCATAGCCCAAGGAAGAAATTTTCCTTCTTCAGTGTAGCGTCCGCCACGAATGGTGTCGATGATTTTGATGAGAACGTCCTGGAAAATATCCTCCGCGAGGTACTTATCTTTAACCAGGAAAAGAATGGAAGTGTACATTTTGTCTTTGTGACGAAGTACAAGAATCTCTAAAGCATTTAGATTGCCCTCCTGAAAATTTAGGATAAGCTCATTGTCTGTGGTTTGACGTAGTGAATTCATAAACTTCTACGGTTTTTGAAGGTGATAGGATATATAAAAAAGGATTTAAAGTAAAATTGGTTTTTCTTGAGTAGAAGTGCTAAGTATCGATAGGCAGTGTAAGTTTAGTTTTCTTATTTATTGTACAAATTACAGATTAAAGATAGATACTTTTACCAAAAATCCAAACTTTAATAAAACTTTTAGGATTTTTACCCAATAACCCGTGGTTATTTTTACGGTAGCATTTATGTATTGTGATAATTTTGATCAATTTTTATTTCTATTTTTCTTATGGCGGTAGTCGAAAAAAACAAATCGAAAAATATTAAGACCATTCATCCAAAGCGATTTGATGGAATTTTTATAAAAGGAGCGCGGGTACACAATCTTAAAAATATTGATGTAGAAATTCCGCGAAATAAGTTGATTGTTGTTACAGGTGTTTCTGGTTCGGGCAAGTCATCTCTTACAATTGATACTCTTTTTGCCGAAGGTCAACGTCGTTATGCAGAAAGTTTAAGTGCATATGCGCGCCAGTTTATGGCCAGAATGGTAAAACCAGATCTTGATTATATAAAAGGTCTTTGTCCTGCAATTGCCATTGAACAAAAAGTTATTACCCGCACACCTCGCTCAACGGTAGGGAGTATGACTGAAATTTATGACTACCTGCGTTTATTGTTTGCACGAAGCGGTAAAACGATATCGCCTGTATCGGGACGAGAAGTTAAAAAAAATGACGTTCAGGATGTAATAAAGGAAATAAGTAGTCTCAAGGGGGGCGATAAGATATTAATACTTGTTCCATTCCGACAACATAAGAATCGTAAGCCTTCGGAGGAATTGAATATTCTGATGCAAAAAGGTTTTTCTCGATTGTATGATAAAGAAATAATACGGATTGAAGATTTGATGGAAGATAAAAAATGGAAACCTTCAACGGATAGTTTTGTTTTGATCGACCGAATTATCGTAAAAATATTTGATGAAGATGATCTGCATCGGCTGGCCGATTCAATAAGTACTGCTTTTTATGAAGGAGAGGGTGAGTTATTACTGGAAGTTAATGGAATTAAAAAATTACCATTCTCTAATAGGTTTGAATTAGACGGCATTCAGTTTGAAGAACCAGTACCGAATTTATTTTCTTTTAATAACCCTTTTGGTGCGTGTCCCGTATGTGAAGGATTCAGCCAGGTACTTGGAATAGATGCAGATCTGGTTATTCCTGATAAACGGTTAAGTGTTTTTGAGGGTGCTATTGCCCCTTGGAAAGGAGAAAAATTAGGACTGTGGAAAGAACAGTTTATTAAGGCCGCCAAAAAATTTGATTTCCCTATTCATAAACCAATTGTTGATCTTACGCCCGATCAATATAAATCTTTGTGGGAAGGAAATGAATTCGTTCAGGGTATAAATGAATTTTTTAATGAAGTAGAAAGAAATTTATATAAGGTTCAGTACCGGGTACTTTTATCTCGCTATCGGGGAAGAACTTCCTGTACAGATTGTAAAGGGTATCGCTTACGGAAAGAAGCACTCTATATTAAAGTGGAAGGAAAACATATTGGCGAATTATGCGAAATGCCGGTTAAAGATCTACAACAATGGTTCAATAATCTATCATTAAGTTCTTTTGATCAAAAAGTAACAAAACGTATTCTGATAGAAATCAATCATCGTATCAGAACATTGTTGGATGTAGGTTTGGGTTATTTAACATTAAATCGTCTTGCTAATTCTTTAAGTGGAGGAGAAAGCCAGCGGATCCAGTTAACCCGATCGCTGGGTAGCAATCTAACAAACTCTTTATATATTCTTGATGAACCTTCTATTGGATTGCATGCGCGCGATACAGAAAAATTAATTAAGGTATTAAAAGAATTGCGTGACCTTGGAAATACGGTGGTAGTAGTAGAACATGATGAAATGATGATGCGTGAGGCAGATCATATTATAGATATGGGTCCATTGGCTTCACACCTGGGTGGCGAAGTAGTAGCAATGGGTAATTATGATGCAATCATAAAGGATAAGAACAGCCTTACTGGTAAATACCTTAGCGGTGAATGGTCTATTGATCCTCCGAAATCCATTCGTACATGGAACCGTTCAATAAAAGTGGAAGGAGCCAAGCAGCACAATCTAAAAAATATTACCGTTGAATTTCCACTAACAACTCTTTGTATAATAAGTGGAGTTAGTGGAAGTGGAAAAACAACACTGGTAAAACAAATTTTATACCCTGCGCTTCAGAAAATAAAAGGTGAGTTTGCTGATAAAATTGGAATGCACCGCGCAATTACCGGAGATATTGACTTTATTACACAAATAGAAATGATTGATCAAAATCCTATTGGAAAATCATCGCGCAGTAACCCGGTAACCTATATTAAGGCCTATGATGAAATTCGGGAATTGTATTCAAACCAGCCGCTCAGTAATTTTAGAGGTTTTCAACCAAAACATTTTTCTTTTAATGTTGATGGAGGCCGTTGTGATACCTGCAAAGGCGAAGGGGAGCAGGTGGTAGAAATGCAGTTTCTTGCCGATGTACATTTAACATGTGAGATATGTGGTGGAAAGCGGTTTAAGGAAGAAGTATTGGAAGTAAAATATAAAGAAAAAAATATTTACGAAATACTTGAAATGAGTGTTGACGAAGCACTTGATTTTTTTTATGCTGAAAATGGAATTGTTGCAAAAATAAAATCACTGAGTGATGTGGGATTAGGCTATATTAAATTGGGCCAATCTTCGGATACACTTTCAGGTGGGGAAGCACAGCGTGTAAAACTTGCCTCTTTTCTTGGTAAAAGTAAATCGCAGGGTCATATCCTTTTTATATTTGATGAGCCAACTACTGGTTTGCATTTTCATGATATTAAAAAACTGCTTGGATCCTTTAATGCACTTATAGAACAAGGTCATTCAATAATCGTAATTGAACACAATACGGATGTAATCAAATCGGCCGATTGGGTTATTGAACTAGGCCCCGAGGCTGGGGATGGGGGCGGGGAAATTATTTTTGCAGGGCTTCCGGCAAATTTGAAAAAAGTACGCAATAGTTATACCGGTAAATATCTTAAATGAAAGAATTGAATTTATTAGTTCTGGCAGGTTAGCCAAACTGAATGCTTCATCAACTATCAATTGGGCAAGACTCAAAGGCCTGTTACGGAATTGGTAGCAGTTCTTTTAACATATATTCTACAAGCGGTTACGTTTCTTTGCCTAATAACACGCACTATGAAATATAGCTTACTTTTTTGTTTGATTGGAATACTTAATAATGCGGCAGCTCAAAAAATAAGTTTACCTGAATTATTTAGTATAGCAGAACTTTCGGGAGATAGAATAGATACGCTTTTGAAACAAAAAGAGTATCGCTTAATGCAAAAAGAAACAGATAGTGGCGTAAATCTTTTCTATTATACAAGCCTTGAGCGCAATCCAAACGGCGCTACCTGGGTTAGGTCTTTATCGTATAAAGAAATAGTAACAAAAGAAATTATAAGCAGGTTAGTAATTTATCGGACCTATAGAAAAAAAGAATACCTGGAATTATTAGAATGGTTACTAAGAAATAATTTCAAAACGATTAAGCGGGATAATTTTGGGGAATATATAGATACCAATTACAGTGATGGCATCAAAAAAATTCTAGTAAAACAATCGAAACAAAAATTACCGAGCGGTGTTGCGATTTGGGCCTATCAATTTGAATTCGGTAAATAAAAAAACCGCCTCACGTACGGTGCAGACGGTTAATCGGTTCATCGGGTTTTAATCCTATTGCTTGATTAGCTTATATGTTTGATCTTTTACTTTAAGAATATAAACTCCTTTCGGATTGCTTTCGTCAATGGCAATTGCATTAGCACCACTTACACGATAATTTACCTGCTGGCCCGCCGTATTGAAAAGGCGAATATTCTTGCTGTTTAGGTCACCTGCTGTAAGCCCCACCAATTGAACATCCTGCCGGAATGGATTAGGAAATACACTGGTAATTCTACCACTGCCCTTGCCACTGTTAACATACACTACTTTTGAATATTCCTTTTTATTATCAATATCTGCCTGATTCAACCGATAAAAATAAGCACCCGAAGTAGCCAACTTATCTGTAAACTGATAGTTGATAGCGCTGGCAGAATTTCCTGAAGCCGTTAATGTTCCTACAGCCTCGAAATTTCTTCCATCGCTGCTTCTTTCTACAACATATTTATTGCTGTTTAACTCGGTAACTGAGGTCCAGTCGAGGCTAACCGTATTATCATTCAGTAACCGGCTGCTAAATCTAATAAGACGAACTGGTAAAATGGTAGCTGCGGGAACCAATGAAGAGCAGCAGCCGGGAATATTACAAGTGCTAATTCTTATTGGAGTTTGATTACAGGGATAGATATAACAGGCAAAGCCAGTTGCATCTGTAGTAACTGAAGTTCCGCTTGCCGTTGGAATAATTGAAAGATTGGGACCGAACAAAGTAACCGGCGAATTAGGCATCATGTTTTCGACATAAACAGCACATAACTGTTGACCATTTATAAAATAGGTAACGTGCTTAATTACTGGGGGATTTGGACCAGGACAAGCACTTTGAGAAGAGGCAGTAAGGGAGAAAAACAATAATGTTATCACCCATGAGAAAGAGTAGATTTTCTTCATACACATTTTTTTAGTTGTTTAAAATCAATAGTTTCTTGGGTATTGGATATTTTCTACGATAAGGGTATAAGAGAAAAAAGTCTGAAGGGTATCGACATTGATTTGGTGCAGGTAATTAGACAACAATGTTGAGATGTCAAATGTATGAAATTGGTTGTACGAACCCTGTTTTGTGTAAAACTTTTCTAACGGAGGCGATCTGCACTCTTGATAAGCTTTTCATCTTTATAAATTCCCCGGCTTGCGAGGGCCAGCAATACCGGCATGGATAAGGCTATCAGCGCAGTAAGATTGAAATTGCCTTCTGTAAATTTTTTGGTTTCAAAATAATAAAGTGCCAGTGTTATGAAGCTAACTGCCAATGCCACAAGGGCAAGCCTTAATTGTAGTTTCCTGTTTTTATAAAGAAATATACATATACCCGCCATTACCCCAAGGGCAATTGTTAGTATTAGTATTAATATATTATTGATAGCCGTCAACTCTTGCCAGGTTTTAACGGATGATTGATCCATTTTATTTCCGCTAAAAAAAGAGAATTTTAGCGTAAAAAATGCTGCTAACGCAGCTAATGCGAGCCAAAGAGATTGAATACGCTGAATCATTTATATTTTTTTTTCAAATTTAGGCTATGTTAGGTAATCAAAAAAAGGTCTTTGAAACGTAATTTTTTAATTATTTTCTTTAATAGCCGCCAATTTTGAACAATCGATTCGTTGCATTTATTCAATCTTCATTCAATTCCCATTTAGTTATGAAAAAAATATCTTTCACCAATTCTCCTTCTGCTTTTATTTTTTTGCCAATTAATTTTTCGAGTTCGGGATTTTTAAAAGGGCTTTGCCCGGGCTGTCTTAAAACATAAGATATCCTGCCTGTTTTTATAAAGAGCGCATCGTATTCGGTTTTGCTTTTTTTTCCAACCGTTTTTTTATAGATCTCGCCTTCAACTTTCATAGTCTTCTATTATTTACTTACAACTAATTTTTGGTCTACAATTTGTCCGTTCAACTCACGAAGAATTAATACTTTTCTTTTTTTTTCTTGTTTGCCGGCTGTTCGCCCTTGCCCCAGTGTTCGCCGGACCGCG
>JANNEK010000095.1:0-8149 GCA_031378605.1 Chitinophagaceae bacterium
AATTTTTTCATCCATCGTAAAGTTAGTACTGCCGTTTACATTCTCTTCCAGCGTATAAATTCGGTTACCCATTGCATCTCCCCATACTAATTTTTTATTTTGTATAAATTCCTTTACAGTAAGTCTGAAGGTTCTTTTCGGATCGAGTTTTGAAATCAATTTTATTTTTTTTCCTGCTGCAATCTTTCCTTCAACCGAAACAATTGTTGAGTTCCAGGAAAGGTAGCCTTCAGCATTTGTAAGAAGCTGCCAAATTTTTGGGGCGCTGGCGCGTATTTCAATCGAGATTATAGTTTCCCTTGAAAATGTTTTTTTTATGGTTGTGGCTTTTCCGTTGGCCATAGAAATTGTATGGGGGAGCATATCGCGTTAATTTGGTTGAACTAAAAGTAAGAACTTCAAATGTAAAGACATTCGAAAAAATATGATAGCTTCATTGCGACAATAAATAGATAATTGATGCCATGCGTATTACTTTTATAAAAAAACCTTTTCCGGTATGGACTATAGCGTAAGCTTTGTGAAAGATTATTGCCAGTTTTTAAAAGGATATAATATGCCAACTCAAGAGCTTTATAAAATTCTTGATACTTCTGGTTTTAAGATGACCATCCCTTTTTTAAGGGTAAAAGCAGAAAAAGTGAACAGGCTATTTGAATATGCCATTGAGAAATCAGGAAACGAAAACATAGGCCTTCAGTTACCCTGCGAGCCATGGTATGTACCCGATAAAGTGATCTATATGTTAATGTGGAATAGTAAATCACCCTTGGATGCAATTAGGATCGCGTGTAAATATGTAAAACTCATCACCACCACCTTTGCTGCCGTTTTTACGGAAGATGAATCTAAATTTTCAGTAGAATTTACAGAATCCTCCGAATGGTTGAAATATAAAAAATCATGGCGCTCGTTAATAAAAACCACACTTGATGTTGCTACCAGTACCATGCAAAATACTTTTCCTAAAATGTTTAATAGGATACTCTTTCCACTGGAAGTCAGATTTACGATCGATAAACCAGCCGACGATGAACCGTACTATAACTTATTTAAATGCCCGGTTTATTTTAACGATAAGAAAAATATAATGGTTTATGATAAATCGGTATTGCAAAAAGAAAATAATCAGTATTTCGATAAAAGATCGTTTGATAATATCATTACTTACGCCGACGATTTAATAAGGCAGCAACTAAGCAGAACGGATGATTTCTCAATTATTGTTGAAAATGAAATACTATCGATGATTGGGAGGGGAGTAGTATTCCCGAATATCGAAAAAGTATCAAAAAATTTTGGAATGAGTATCCGTACGTTCCAACGAAAAATGGAGCAGGACAATATTAATTATAAAGATCTACTGGATTCAGTCAGAAAAAGTTTTGCCTTGAACTACATTAATCAACATACGGATTTTAATGTAACCGATCTTGCTTTTGCCCTGGGCTACAGTGATCCCAGTTCGTTCATTAAAGCATTTAAACGTTGGTATGGAGTAACTCCTGGCAAATTTTCCCACCCTGAATAATTCTATTTAGTAAAAATCTTACCGTGGGTTAATAAATTGGAGTTGTTTATAACTTAATTACCCGTAGTTGAATTCATATTCATTTAATTTATTATCTTATAGGCTTATTTAATTTATCCTTCACCAAACTAACTGCTCATGAATATAAAAGCATTATTCATTGCATTGCTTTTTTTAGCTGTAAGCGCCTTTAGCTATTGGTGGCTCAATCAAAAAAAAGCCACCTGCTGTACTGCTTCTCCACCGGTTTCGCCCATTACTGAAACACCAAAAGCAACAATACCTCTTTATTTTAATTGGTCCTCCGATGAGCCTAAGCAAGGGGAAGGCTTTGCTACTTACAAAAAAGCACAAGTAGCAAATCTCGGTCCTTCCGATACGTTAGTAATAACTACCTGGTATTATGAAAACGAAACAAATGGCGAAGCTATTGCGATCCAACGAGCTGAAAAAACAAAAGCTCTTTTTAGGGATGTAGCTGGTAACAGAATAAAAATTACTACTGAAAAAAGACTTGCATCCACGGAGTTAAGCAATGCGGATTTTGTAGCTGCTTCTTTTAGTATTGCAGCTAATCAGAATAGTCTGGTTAAAAAATCGGGTGATAAAATACTCATTTATTTTGCGTCTAACTCAAGCGCCAAAACGCTGGAAAAGGAAATAGATGATTACCTAACCATATTAGCGGCTGAAATGAAATCAAATGCTTCTATTAAGGTAGTAGCTACTGGTTATACTGATAATATCGGGAATGCATTAAAAAATATCACGCTTTCAAATAACCGCGCTGGTTTTGTAAAAGCTGCTTTAGAAGCAAAGGGCGTAGAGCCTTCGAGAATTACAACCAACGGAAAAGGCAACCAAGATCCTATTGCCTCAAACGAAACAGATGAAGGCAGGCGCCAAAACAGAAGGGTAGAATTAACTATAACAAATCAATAAAAAAATTAAATATGAACCAACTATTTTTAGAATTGAATGCCTGTAATATTGCATCCTGGCAATTGTTGCTTGGATTGTTTTTGCCTTTTGTTCTAGGTTATCTTTTCAAACGATTTCTTGATGAAAAATACAGAACCGGTTATAAGGAATTAACATTAGAAAACGATTCTTTAAAGCAGGAGGTAACCAAATCGTTGAATTATAAAACATCTTTAACAGGTACTGAAAAGGAATTAAAAAGCTTACACGCAAATTATTCTACCAGTGAGAAAAGAAATGAATCACTAAGAACTGATCTTGACGCGGCACTTTTGAAATTAAAACCATTTGAAGGAATTAACCCGACTGGTTTGCAATCGAGAATTTCAGAATTAGAAGGAGTGAATAGAAAGCTTACCGCTGATATTGATGAACTAACCGGAACCAAATCTTCATTAGAAGATGCGGCGGCGGGATTAAATTCATTAAAATCAAACTTCAGCACCCTTCAAAGCGAGAACGCGCGATTGAAAATGGATCTTCGGTTGGCTATTGAAGCGAAAGAAAAAACAATTGCTTCTAATGAAAAGATCGATAAGTTTAAAGAAGAAGTCAGAGAAATGAGTGGTAAAATGGGAGGGTTCACGGTTGAATCTGAACGCTTAAAAAAAGAAACCGCCGATGCAAAAGCAGCGCTTCAATTGGCAAATACAGAAGCAGCCGCATCAAAGAATGAACTGTTTAGCCTAACCGAAAAAATAAAGATAATTTCTACCGACCATGACTCACTTCGTGCCACAAATTTGGCAGCAGAAAAAGAATTAATTGAAATTCGTAACAAACTCAATACGTTAAATGCTGATTTAGCTACGGCAAAATCAGATACTGAGTCTTTCAAAAAGGCAGCTTCATCGTCAACCAATGATATTTCCGGTTTGACAGATAAATTAAGAATGGCGAATGCTGAATTAGAAAGCTTCCGTTCAAAAACATCGGGTTCAGAAAATGAATTAAATGAACTAAGAAATAAAGTTGGATCTGTTTCAAATGAGTTAGGTATTTCTAAATCGAGAGTACTGGAGCTTGAGGGTAAATCAACTTCGACTGACAATGAATTGCGATCCCTTCAAGAGAAACATTTAGAACTTGAACGTTCAAAAGCAACTGTACAAACTGCTTTGGAAGAATGCCAGGCTGGAAAGGCTTCGATAAATTCTTTGCATGAAGATATAAGCAGGTTAAAAAATAATGTTTCATCTCTTGAAAAGGAAAGAGATGAAATGAAACTTATGGCGGTTGCTGCTCCGCTGCCGATTGCAAGTGATGACCTTAAATTGGTAGAAGGTATAGGGCCTAAGATTGAACAAATCTTTCATAAAGCAGGTATCAAAACATTCCGCCAATTAGCAACTACTGATTATCAAAAATTAAAATCAATTTTAGATGCGGAAGGACCACGGTATCAAATACACGATCCTTACACATGGTCAAGGCAGGCTTCGTTGTTAGCTGATAATAAATTAGACGAATTAAAAGAGTATCAGGATTACCTAATCGCTGGCGTTGATCCTGAAAGACTCAATGCAACGAAAGCAAGTGCTGAACCAGCAATGCGGGATCCATTAATTAAGATTGAAGGAATTGGTCCGAAAATTCAGGAACTATGTTATAACGCGGGCCTTTATACATTTAAACAATTATCGGTTACTTCCGCCGAAAAATTGAAATCGATTCTGGATGCAGCAGGCCCACGTTATCAAATGCATGACCCTGCTACCTGGCCAGCTCAATCCACATTAGCCGCTGCGGGTAAATGGGATGAATTAAAGGTGATGCAGGATAGCTTAAAAGGAGGCAAAACGAATTAAAGTAATTGTATTAAACGAATTCGAATATAAAAAAGAGGCTGTCATCGAACAACCTCTTTTTTATATCTAAATAATTTCTTACAAATGAATTAATAATATCCTTTCCTTCAGAAAATAACTTGTGCAGGAAAATTTAAAAATACAGTAAGGGCGGTTGGAGAAAATTATTTTTGATAGTTACACATGGAATGGAGTTGTATCATCAAATCTATAAAAAACTTGTATGTATAATTTTGATTATTCAATTTCACGTCGAAAAATTAAGACGCAAGTTTTACATTAAAGGCATTGGGTCCTTTAGGCCCCATTTCTATTTCGAAGATTACCTTACTGTTTTCCTTTACTTCGTCTTTTAAACCATTTACATGTACAAAAATGCTTTCCTGGGTTTCCATATCCTTAATAAAACCATATCCTTTTGCCTCATTAAAAAAAGTAATGATGCCTTTTCTTATCAAATCTGCCGGATCAATGGCCTGTTGTTTTGGAACACCAATTTCAATATCTTCTAATTTAACTTTTTTAGCCTTTCGTGGATCGGGTGGGGTGGAAGTGATCACACCGTTTTCATCGATATACGCAAGCATATCGTCTAAGCTTTTACCTTTGGAATTTTCCTTTCTTTCCAACTTTCTTTCAGCTTTATCTTTTTTATTCTGCTGCTTTTTCTTTTCTCTATCCTTTTTATTCCAGGTTTCTGCCATAAACTTTTAAATTAAATTTTACTTTTTTGAGATTAAATAATAAATCTGAAAAATGATTAATGATCTACTTCAACAGATTCGGCTAAAGGTAAAGTTTTTCTGGTTGGTAGTGGGATAATTGTCTGGATAAGGGTGATTCCTTGCGGTAAAACCCTACAAATCATTGGCTATATCCGAAACAATGGCAATAAAACTCATCTCCTCTTTCGATATTTAAGGGAATAATTGCGTATAAGGCCAGACCATGAAATTTATTTTACCCCGAATTTGGATAGTCGTATTAAAACAGATTCGATGGTTAAATTGTTTCGCAATCGATTAAAAATTCAGGCTGGTATTTTCTTCGGAATCATTATTTATCAAGGATGAGCCATGAACCAATTCTTTAATTCATCCAATGTATTCGTGGTTTTGATACCATCCAGCCACCAATCATGAAAAGTTAGTGGATATATCACCAATTTTTTTTCAACTCCCAATGTTCCAAGCGTTGTTGCCAAATTGGTACTTTGATCCGGCGTGATAAAAAAATCAGACTCGCCATGAAAAAGAATTGTAGGAATTGAAGTGTTTGTAGCATTGTATTGTGGGCTACAGCTTTTATATCGTTGTTCTGATATGCTGGTAATTGGATATAAGGAAGGGCCCAGAAAAGGTTTTAATAATGGATCAAAAATAGTTGGATTATAATATGCCATTCCAAAAAGATTTGTTGGGGCGGCCATTGCGCCAACTGCTTTTACTTTATTAGTTGGATTTCTGGTGTAGGCATAAGATAGCGATAAATGACCACCAGCACTATGACCCACTATATATAGCTTTTGCTGGTTAAACGTATAAACAGGTGCCTTACGCAGCGTAAATTGAATAGCACTATCTAAATCATCCAACTGCATTTTATAATTATCCGAACTGTTGAGGGTTAGGCGATAATTAATATTTGCGACAACAAATCCTCTTGACTTCAATCCATTTACCATCCACGCCAATTCGCTTTTATCACCACTCGACCAACCACCACCATGAACTACTATTACCAAAGGCGTTGTAGCATTTCTCCCGGTTGGTAAACCAAGATCTAAAATTTGACCAGGGCTTGAACCGTACGATAAATTCGAAATAGTTGTGTCTATCTGGGGCCCGGGTGGTTGTGGTGCTGGATCTTGCAAAGTATCAGGCTTGCAGGCAATGAAAAACAGTATCGAACTTAAAAAAAGGAAAAGATTTCGCATTGTAGTTATGTTGATTAATCCTATAACGCATGAAAGTAAAATAAATTTTCTGTTTTTTTGTTAAAAACACACCTGATATTCTATTTTATAAGGTAGCATTGTCAGTCTATATTTTCATCAAAACACTTCATACAACGCAGGCAATCGATAAGCTCTAACGTTATAGAATAGGTTCATTGAACTTCAAAAAAAAATAAACTATTATATGAAATTAAATTAGGATACTCTATTTATTCATAAAGGCATTTTGAATTCTTAGTACAAAAATTCCCGAACTGGAAAGATCACCTGGTTTTATTCCCGAAAGATTGATGGTAAGCTCACTGTTATGATGTTTTACAGCAGGCTTAATTGTAGCACCTAAAACAGAAACCTTAGCAGCCGGATTTAATTGCATATTCCTAATTGTAATGGAAGGTTTATAAGAAGGCAATATACAATAGAGATCATTTCCTTTTCGTGTAAAAAATGATTCAATAGATGCAGTATCTTTTTTTAACACCGCCATCTTTGCGATACTGTAATCTGCCATAAAATTGGCATCTTTTTTCGAAGGCTTTATACCAGCGGTCCATTGATAAGGCTCTTTAATAGCCTCCGTTTTATAAATGGCATCGCCGTTTATTTTTAGCCAGTTGCCGATATCAACTAAACGTTGTTGCATAATAACCGGAATTCTCCCATCTGCGGTAGGCCCGATATCTAATAATAAATTTCCTCCACGGGAAACGATATCACATAACATTAATATCAGGTCACGACTGCTTTTGTAATCATCGATTTTTTCATTTCGGTTATACCCATAACTGTGACCAATACCCTGATTTTCTTCCCAGGTTATATTGGCATCCATGCCACTTCCATACTCGGAAGTAGTGTAGGTAGACTGCGTATTTTTTTGACGGGTATTGCTTCCCCAGCGGTCGTTTACCACTACTTCCTTTCCAACCGGAGATTCATTATACAACCAGGCTAATAGTTCTTCGCTTTTCCAGGCAGTATCTGAAAGTTCCCATTCACCATCCGAAAAAATTACCGATGGCTTATATTTCGTAACCAGGTCCTTGAATTGCGGAAACATATGTTCCTCAATATATTTTTTCTTATCCTTTTGCCAAAGTGGATTAAACCATTCGTATAAAGAATAATAGTACCCCATTTTTAGTCCCCTTGTACGTACCGCATCCGTCAGGTCGCCTAATAAATCGCGTTTAGGTGTTCCTGTTACTGCGTTCCATGGCCGCTGCCAGGTACGATCGGCTTCAGCACTGTTCCACAAACAATAGCCTTCATGGTGTTTGGAAGTTAACACTACATAGTTTGCACCCGACCTTTTAAAAATATCGGCCCATTGTACAGGATCAAATAATTCGGCTTTAAATTGCGATTCAAATTGAGAATATTCAAAATTGGCACCATAATTTTTTTCATGAAATGAAATAAAATCTTTTTGTTTTTCCGGTAAACGGTACCAATACCATTCAGCATAACTTAACCCACTGTTTGGAATTACAGGAGCATAAGAAGGAACCGCATAAACTCCCCAATGAATAAATATTCCAAATTTATCCTGGTGAAACCATTTTGGAATCTCCCGGGTGTTCAATGATTTCCAATTTGCCTGATACGATTGAGATAACGCCATCAAGTGAAAAGACATTATTACGAACAGTGTTAGTAATTTTCTCATAATAAACAGTTAGAAACTAAAAATACAGGTTTTATTTATTTTGCTTCACAACTAAAATCAGCATTAATTCTGTCAAGTTGCTGCCATACAGGTTCGGGGTAATTTGCTGCGGCTGCTTCAATCAATAGTATTGTTCTGTTTTTTGACGGACAATCCTTAATATGAATTTTAAAAAATGATCTTCAACATTATTTTACCGGGTT
>JANNEK010000113.1:0-2627 GCA_031378605.1 Chitinophagaceae bacterium
TCCTCTTTTGGAAGAGTCGGTGTTAACACGATTAATCCAGCAGCAATGTTTGAAGTGCAACAAAGAGACAATCGCGGTTTCTTATTAAAGAATCCAAACGGCGACTATTGGGAACAAACGGTCACCCACGATAACAATGGATTTCCACCACCCACTTTACAATTTTATCATAACGGTACATTTAAGGCTTCGGTTAGTAATATAACAGGTACATGGAGCCCGGTATCGGACGCAAGGCTGAAAACGAACGTAATTTCATTAACTCCTGTTTTAGATAAGCTGAAAAAATTAATCCCCTGCAGTTATGAAATGATTAATGATAATCCCAACAAAGAAAGGACCATTGGCTTTATCGCGCAGGAAGTGAAAAATATTTTTCCTGAAGCAGTTAATTATACTTCTGCAAAATTAGATGGCGCGAAAACAAACTTATATACGCTTAACTATACTGCTTTAGGGGTTGTAGCCATTAAAGCCATACAGGAACAACAACAGTTAATAGATGAATTGAAAGCCAGGATTGACAAACTTGAGCAAATAATTCTTACGAGAAAATAATTTATTTAACCTTAAAAATTGAAATTATGAAACGTACATCTTTCTTAATCGCTTGTGTAATTACTATTACAACGTTTACAGCCAATGCGCAGCAAACACAAACAATTGATGCGAAAAAAGGTAAGGCTCTTGCAAAAGCTTTACATGAGTGTAAAATCCTTGGCAGGATAAGTTATCCAAAATCTGCCGGGATTATCAATAATTTTATTGACTTTGTGAAAAGCAATACCAGTATTTTTAAAGTGGTAAACGGAACTACACAAAGCCAGCCAGCTATCCCTTTTTCTAAAATGACGATAACAGAAGTTACAAAGGCAAACAGTGCTAATTATGAATTTGACTTTGTAATAGATGGAAGCTTTCCATTTGACATGCCTTTAGATGTATATATCAAGTTTTGGTGTTATCACCCTCATGGAAGTTGCGACTATATCAACTTTCCGAAAAAAAGCCCAAGCGAAATTGCTACACTGTCTTTGAACGACAGGGTTTATGAAGGCTTCGATTTTCAATGTACAATTGATTTGAATATTCCTCAATAGAGATTTAATAAGCTCTTTTCATGCAAATTCATCCTAAAGGTTTTTTTAAATCGGCAAGCATAAAAAATATTTTGAAAGACGGTAAAATAAAATCTGATGTTTTAAATATAATTTCTGAATTATGAAAAAAATACTGTTCTTTATATTGGTAGTTTGTTGCAGTAATGTTATAACTGTTGCGCAAAACGTAGGTATTGGCACACCCATTCCACAGGATAAACTGCATGTAAACGGCGGCAACTCCACCATTGAAAATAATAACACCAATTATCCCTGGCTTTCTTTTCGTAACAGCGGGGTACTAAAAGGATATATTGGTGTTAGTAATAACGATTTGCGTATCGGTACCTGGCCAGGTTTCAACACCACTGGGCATATTGCATTGGTAACAAATGCTATTGACCGTATGCGAATAATGCAGAATGGTGATGTGGGTATTGGTGTATTAGCACCATTATCAAAATTGCATGTGGCAAACAATGCCGGAGCTACAGAGTTTATTTTGGGTACTAATCATTTAAGCGGCGGCTTTACCAGTTTATACATGGGTACATCGGCATTAACTAACGGGTACTCATATTTGCAATCGGTAAAAACGGCAGGTACTGCTTTCGGCGATTTAAGTTTAAACCCCAATGCAGGCAATGTAGGTATACGTACCACAACTCCCAGGGGTATTTTTGATATTGGCGGTGGCGATGAAGATGTATATATAGCCAGCAATACTACTACTGGTAACCAACGAATAGCCTATATGCCCGGTAATATTTTTATGGTGCCCTGGGCTGGTACTGATGTGGCCTATTTAGATGCCAGGCGTAATCCTAAATCCGGCAATTTAGGTTTGCAAATTAGAACTACCAGTTCAAGTATATTAACAAATGCAGTATATATAAGCCCAGACGGTAGGGTAGGAATTGGAAACTCCGATCCAAAAGCTGACCTGGATATAGGTGATGGCATCAATGATGGTAAAGTTATGATTAGAAGAGGCAATTCCAACCAGGCCAGAGTGCTAGCATCCTCTGGCACTTCAGTAATTGGCAGTGATCCCAATACAGCACTTCAATTTAACAGTTACGATTTTAATACAGGTATTACTTTTTTACCTGCCTGGGTATCCTGGGATGGCAACTACTTTAACTCTTCGGATAAAAAACTAAAAGAAAATATCAATGGGCTGCAAAAAGTATTGCCATCGGTTCTTCAACTTAATCCGGTTACCTATAATTATATCAATATAAAAAATGCAAAAACAAAAAATATAGGTTTTATTGCGCAGGATGTGGAATCCTATTTTCCAGAACTGGTATCAATGGTTTCTGATAATAAAGGGGCCGAATTAAAAGGTATTAATTACTCCGGTTTTGGCGTTATTGCCATTAAAGCCATACAGGAGCAGCAAAAAATTATTGATGATTTGCAGAGCCAGATAAATGAGTTGAAACTACAGATACAAAAAACAGCCATATAGCAGCAATGATTATGAAATATTTTATTTTAGCCCTAACTTGTAATCAACAAAAT
>JANNEK010000134.1:0-19098 GCA_031378605.1 Chitinophagaceae bacterium
GCGGGCTACGATTGTATGATAGCGAAAAAACAAACTGTAGTAAAGGTTATAGACTGGTATAAGAATAATAGAGACATACTTAATTCAGATATTATTCATCTTAGAAGGGCGGATGGAAGAGATTGGGATGGCATCATGCACGTGAATTCATTATTGAAAAAAAAGCATTCTTACTATTATACAATCCGCTCAAACAAAAAATAAATCGTACTATTAAAGTACTGCTGTATTATACTGGATTAACTTCCATAGCCAATGTAAGCGGGAAGAAAGGAATAAAAAAGATATATAAACTTAACAGGAATTATGAAATTGATTTAAGTATTACTATTAAACCTGAAGGATATACCTGGTTTGTTATTGAATAAGAATGAATACATTTTTCTAAAACTTTCCCTGATTTATGATTAATTGGCTTAATAGTTTTATTTTAGGAGCCAACTATGCTTTCAACTAAAAATATTGTAATCATTGGAGGAACTTCCGGTTTAGGTTTATCTGCTGCGCATGCATTTATAAAAAATGGAGCAAGGGTAATTATTACCGGACGAAATGAAGAAACAATCAATGCGGCACTATCCGAATTGGGCAATTCGGCGAAAGGAATAAAGTCGGATGCTTCTTTACCAAACAGCGCTTCTGCAGCAATTGAATTATGTATTAAATCTTTTGAAACTTTTGATGGTCTTTACCATGTAGCCGGAGGCAGCGGCCGAAAAATGGGAGATGGCCCTTTGCATGAACTAACCCTGGATGGTTGGAATAATACATTGGAATTAAATCTCACTTCCCTGATGTTATCTAACCAGGCGGCCATTAAACAATTCTTAAAACAAAAAACAAGTGGCACTATTTTGAATATGGGTTCCGTATTGGGTTACTCGCCCTCACCAAAATATTTTTCAACACATGGCTATGCAGCAGCAAAATCTGCGATTATTGGATTCAGTAAATCGATTGCTTCTTATTATGCATCCAATAATATTAGAATAAATGTTATTGCACCGGCACTGGTTGAAACACCTATGGCGCAAAGGGCAGCAAACGATGAATCTATGCAATCATTTATTAAAAGTAAACATCCACTGGATGGTGGTAGAATCGGGAAGCCTTCAGATCTTGATGGACTAGCTGTTTATTTTATGAGTGATCAATCGAAGTTTACAACAGGTCAGTTAATTGCTGTAGATGGTGGATGGGGTATTTCGGACGGACAATATTAGTTGATCATGATAAGGAATAATGAAAGAAAAGAAATCGATTAAAGTTATTGTAAGGCATGAACGAATTTTTAGAGGTAATTAAATTTTCATGGAGATAATAACTTGCCCTGATCTTTAGATCGGGGAAACAAATAAATGAATTTTATAGGAGTGATTAAATTTTTATGGAGATAATAACCGCCCTGATCTTCAGATCTGAAAAAGAAAGGAATGAATTTTATAGGAGTGATTAAATTATCATGGAGATTATAACCGCCCTGATCTTCAGATCTGAAAAAGAAAGGAATGAATTTTATAGGAGTGATTAAATTATCATGGAGATTATAACTTGCCCTGATCTTTAGATCGGGGAAAGAAATAAATGAATTTTATAGGAGCGATTAAATTTTCATGGAGATAATAACCGCCCCGATCTTTAGATCGGGGAAAAAATACACAAATGAAATCTATCACTATAGGAATTGACCTCGGTGGTACCCGTATAAAGGGGATTGTATTAAATGAAGAAGGAAAACTTCTTCATAAAGTATATACATTAACGAATGATGGGGATGATACTATTTGGAAACAAGCTATTTCAACTACCGTAAATCAATTAATTGACGAGGTTGGATTCAAACCTGATTCAATCGGTATCTCAGCACCCGGATTGCCCAATGAAAAAAATAATGCAATTGCTTTTATGCCCGGACGTTTACAAGGATTAGAAAATTTTATTTGGTCCGATTTTTTGAAGTATCCCTGTTTTGTGTTGAACGACGCTGTGGCAGCACTGTTAGCAGAAGCAAGGCTTGGTATTGCTATTCATAAAAAAAATGTAGTAATGCTTACATTAGGAACAGGGGTAGGAGGAGCGATACTCATTGATGGAAGACCTTACCAGGGTGCTTTTAATAAAGCCGGACATATCGGGCATATGGTAATCAATGATGATGGAGATGTAGATGTGACCGGTATGCCCGGAAGTTTAGAAGAAGCAATAGGTAATGTTACCATCGAAAAAAGATCGGGCGGAAAATTTAGCTCAACAAAAGAGTTGATCGTGGCATTAAAAGCGGGAGATGAATTTGCTAAAAAAATATGGTTAACCTCAATAAAAAAATTAGCCATCGGTATTGCCTCAGTAACAAATATACTTTCCCCTGAAATGGTTGTATTGGGTGGTGGAATTACTGAAGCAGGAAAGGAGTTGTTTGAACCCCTGGAAGAATTTATGAATAGTTATGAATGGAGGGCTGGAGGAAATAAAACAACCATCGTAAAAGCAAACTTTGGTGATTTGTCGGGAGCGGCCGGTGCAGCCTGTTTTGCAAAAGAAAAAAAGATCGACTACATCAAATAGGGATACTGGAATTTAAAGGATAAGAAATTATTTTATGAGTATAACAGAAAGCTATATGCAGAAATGCAGTGAAATCATCGAAAAAATAAAGGCTCAACAGGCAGCTATAAATAAAGCAGCGATATGGTTTGCTGAAAGTATTCTTGCCAACCGGGTGGTGCATGTTTTTGGAAGCGGTCATAGCCGGATCATGGTGGAAGAAATGTGGCCGAGGTACGGATCCTTTCCAGGGTTTAACCCGATTGTAGAATTGTCGTTGACGTATCACAACAATGTGGTAGGCGCTAACGGTCAGCGACAAGCTATGTTTTTAGAAAATGTGCCTGGTTTGGCAGAACGTATTTTACGGAATTTTGGATTGGATAAAAAAGATACTGCATTGGTTGTATCTTCCAGCGGCTGTAATATTGTTCCAATCGAGATGGCCGAATTATTTCAACAGAAAGGTATTAAAGTAGTAGCATTAATTACGGCAGAACATTTGAAGGGCTCTAAAAGCAAAAGGACTGATGGAAAAAAACTAAGCGATTTTGCGGATCTATTATTAGATAGTGGTGCTCCCCTCGGTGATTCAATGATCTCCATTAATGGACTGGATACTCCGGTAGCACCCGGTTCAACGGTAGGTGGAATAATGATTGTTAATAGTATAAAAGCAGAACTGGCTAATTTACTAACCATCGCCGGAAAGCCCCCCAAAGTACTTACTGCGGGGGCAGTTGTAGGTAATGAAAAAGCAACAGAACTTTTTGAAGCAGCTTATGATGAGCATTCATGGCGAATAGCAGAATTGTATAAAAATGCGGGCAAATAAAATAAGATGTGCCACTAAAGCCTTTTTAATTTACATTTTATAGTTGGTATTTTAGATTCTATATTTGGCATATTGTTTCAAAAAAATATTGAATGACACAAACACCTATTCGTACAACCGTAGTCGGTAGCTATCCCTTCCCGGGCTGGCTGGAATTCGGCTCTAAAAATCTCAGCCAATTTGGCGCTGCCGATGTGGAAGAAATGATTGAAGATGCCGTGATCGCTGCTATTCACGACCAGGTAAGTGCCGGCCTGGATGTAATTACAGATGGCGAACAAACCCGCCTCGATTTTAATTTATCATTTTACGGATATATAAATGGCATTGAAAATAATGAAGCCGAAACAAGAAAATTCGGCCCACCTGCACACGATCAAAGAGGCAAAAATAATATTGTAAGTGAATTAGCTGCACCCAATGGATTAGGTGCTGTAAAAGAATACCTGCGCTTAAAAAAATTAGCACCTGCCGGTCCTATATTAAAAGCGAGTATACCAGGTCCATTTACCCTAAGTGGTCGATTGCTTCCGAATGCGATGTATAAAGATCGGTATGCAATCACAGAGGCGTTACTTCCTTTTATTCGAAAAGAACTGGAAGATTTAGTAGCTGCCGGATGTAAAGAGATAACTGTGGATGAACCCTCGATGAGTTGTTATGCTTATAAAGAAGATACAAAACGATTTGTTGATATTTTTAATAGAACCGTAAAACCGGTTGTTGGGAAATGCAATCTATCTACTCATTTATGTTTTGGGAATTTTAAAGGACGACCGGTGGGCTACAGAAGTATTAAACCAATGTTACCAGATTTTTTAGATTTTACGGTGGATGAGATGCACATTGAAATGGCCAACCGCGAATTTGCCGAGATCGAATTATTAAAACCCTTTGCAGAAAAGATGAATGTAGCGGTTGGGATCATTGATGTAAAGAATTATTATATTGAGTCGGTCGACGATGTTGTAGAACGTATTAAACGCTGCCTGAAATATATTCCGGCAGATAAATTATCGGTTGCGCCTGATTGTGGATTGAGCCAAACAGCAAGGTGGGCATCCCGGCAAAAGCTAATTAATATGGTAAAGGGAGCAAAAAAAGTTAGAGAGGGTTTATAGTTTGTGGTTTATAGTTTATAGTTTATAGTTTATAGTTTTTCTCTGCGTATCCGTTTGCTTCTTTAGTAAAATGGTTTTTGAAAAATGTTGAATTAATTAATATTTCATAGATAAAAATAATACACCTGCGAACAACAAACCACAAATAGCTTAGAAAGACTGCTCGAATAAAGAACGAAAAACCATAAACGATAAACATCATACAAGTAATCGCTTTCGCACATAAGAACTACAAACCACAAACTACAAACCACAAACTTCTCATGCTTCTCATTCCTGCCTATAAAAAAGATAACGCACTCATTGAAGAAATGGATCGTTTTCTTTTGGATAAGGAGCTTTTTTTTATATGGTGGCTTGGGCAAAGCGGTTTTTTAATTCAATGGCAGGGACAACGGGTGTTAATTGATCCCTATCTTTCTGATTCACTTACTCACAAATATCATGGTACAGCAAAACCGCATGTACGCATGAGCGAACGGGTACTCGAACCATTATTATTGAAAAATATTTCAGTTGTTACGTCCAGTCATAATCATACCGATCATTTAGATGCGGATACACTAATGCCCATCTTAAAAAATAATCCTGCTATAAAATTTATTATTCCTGAAGCAAACCGGCATTTTGTAAGCGAACGTGTACAATGTGCTGAGGGATTTCCAATTGGCTTAAATGATGGTCAATCTTTTTCGGCAGGGCATTTTACTTTTCATGGACTACCCGCAAAGCATAACGAAATTGAACGGGATGAAAAAGGTAATTGCCGTTGTATGGGTTATGTAATTGAATTTGGGAAATGGAAAATTTATCACAGTGGCGATACCCTATGGTTTGACCCACTGATAGAATTATTAAAACCATTTGCTATTGATATCGCTTTGTTGCCAATCAATGGTAACGATCCGGCGAGAGGAGTTGCGGGAAATCTAAATTGTAAAGAAGCCGCTCAACTCGGAAAGGCAATTGGTGCGGGTGCTGTAATTCCCTGTCATTATGATATGTTTTTATTTAATACTGCCAACAAAGAAGAATTTAAAAAAGAAGCGCAATCGGTTGATCAGCCGTTTATTATTTTAGAACATGGCCGGGTATGGCAAACTAATCAGCACCCCTGATTTTCGTGAGCAATTCTATCATTTTTTATTATTAACTTGAGATGATTGAAAACACAGTTTTCTTATGAAATTTTTATTTTCGAAAGTGAGTTGGATAGTACTATTGGCCCTGGTCTCCGGCGTGAGCCTTTTTATCTATTTTTCGGGTAGCAAGCCCATTGATTATAACACCCAGGTAAAACCGATTTTTAATAAGAAATGTATTACCTGCCATGGAGGTGTTAAACAAAAAGCGGGATTTAGTTTATTGTTTCGGGAAGAAGCATTGGGAAATACTGAATCGGGCAGGCCGGCTATTATACCCGGTAAACCAGCGCAAAGTGAATTAATAAAAAGAATTACGAATAATGATCCCGAAGAAAGAATGCCTTACAAACACGAGGCACTTTCCAAAGATGAAATTAATATTTTGAAGCAATGGATAAAAGAAGGAGCAAAATGGGGCGAGCATTGGGCTTTCGTACCTGTTGTTCAGCAAAAAATTCCTTCAATCAATAATGCCTGGATAAAAAACGATATAGACCCTTTTATACTGGAGAAATTGAACGTTGAAAAATTAAGTCCTTCCCCCGAAGCAGATAAAGCTGATTTGCTTCGCAGAGTGAGTCTCGATCTTACTGGTCTCCCTCCCAATGAGGTTATTGCCAGGAAATTTATAAACGATAAATCAGCGAATGCCTATTCGGTATTAGTAGATGAATTGATTGCTTCACCTGCTTATGGAGAACGATGGACAGGTTTATGGCTTGATCTTGCCCGGTATGCCGACACACGTGGATATGAAGCAGATCGTAGCCGGAATATTTGGAAATACCGCGATTGGTTGATCAATGCATTTAATACTGATAAGCCCTACAATGATTTTATCATTGAACAGATAGCAGGCGACCTGATGCCAAATCCAGATGATGCTAAATACATAGCTACTTCTTTTCACAGGAATACAATGACAAATGATGAAGGCGGAACAGAAAATGAAGAATTTAGAACAGCGGCTGTGCTTGACCGCGTGAATACTACCTGGAGTGCCTTAATGGGAACCACTTTTAATTGTGTACAATGCCATAGCCATCCTTATGACCCCTTTAAACATGACGAATATTATAAGTTCATGGCTTTTTTTAACAATAGCAGGGATGAAGATACGCAATCGGAATATCCGGTATTAATTCAATATAAAACAGAAGATAGCCTGAAGCTGATTGAAATAACGAACTGGCTTGGTAAAAATACTTCTGACGAAAAAAGTAAAGAGTATTATACTTTTCTCAAGACATGGCAACCTACGATCAATTCCTTGCAATGCGATCAATTTATTAACGGCGCATTGTTAAGTAGCTGGTATGCCGGTCTTCGAAAAGATGGCAGTTGCCGCTTAAAAGATGTTGTATTGGAGAATAAGAAACAATTTATGTTTCGGTATACTACCAATTTTAATCAGGGAAAATTATTGATTTATTTGGATAGCCTGAATGGCCAATTGATAAAAACAATTCCAATCGGGAATTCGAATAATAACTGGAAAATCGTTTCAACCCCCCTTCCTCCATTACAAGGGAAACATAATTTAGTATATAAGTATATCAATCCCACCTTTACTTCAAGAGATGTAACAGGAATATTTTTTGAATGGTTTCAATTTGGAGATTTTTTTCCGGGCAAAGGCAAGCCTGGTTATGAAGCCACCTATTCTAAATTCGTTGAATTATTGCATGCCGAAAAAGAGGAAACTCCCGTAATGATAGAAAATAACTCAGAGCAATTTCGCGAAACCCATGTATTCGAAAGAGGCAACTGGTTGGTAAAAGGAAAAGAGGTAACACCAGATGTACCTGGAGTTATGAACCCGATGCCTGCCAATGCACCTAAAAATCGGTTAGGCCTTGCGTTATGGTTAACAGATAAAAAGAACCCGTTAACGGCAAGAACAATGGTGAATCGGTTGTGGGAACAATTATTCGGGTATGGATTAGCGGAAACCCTTGAAGATTTGGGAACACAGGGCATCACTCCTACACATAAAGAGTTGCTCGATCATTTGTCCTGGAAATTTATGAACGATTATAACTGGAGTGTAAAAAAACTTTTAAAGGAAATAGTGTTATCGGCTACCTATCGGCAGCATTCAAAGGCTAATGAAGAATTATTGCAGAAGGATCCATTTAATAAGTTATATGCACGGGGCCCTAGGGTTCGATTGTCTGCAGAACAATTAAGAGACCAGGCTCTTTCGGTTAGTAATTTATTGAGCCATAAAATGTATGGAAAAAGTGTAATGCCTTTTCAGCCAGATGGTATCTGGCGCTCTCCGTATAACGGTGATAGCTGGACGATGAGCACCGGTGAGGATCAATTTCGAAGAGCGTTGTATACTTATTGGAAACGAACGGCTCCTTATCCCTCTATGATGACATTTGATGGAGGAGCACGGGAGGTTTGTATTACGAGGCGAATCAGAACCAATACACCCTTACAGGCATTAACTACACTAAACGATTCAACTTATTTGGTCATGGCAAGAAATTTTGCCTTTACCATGAAAGCAAAAGGAGGAAAGGAAGCAGCACAACAAATTAAGTATGGTTATGAATCAATGATGTTTAAATCTATTTCAGAAAAAAGATTATCTGCACTGGTTCAGTTATATAATAGCTCCGTAAGTCAATTTAAGAAAGATGAAAAAGCAAGTTGTGAAATAATTGGTGTAATGAATCAACACACGAATCCTGAAACATCGGCCTTAGTGGTTGTGGCCAATGCGCTATTGAATTTAGATGAATGGGTAAATAAAAATTAGGAGCTTTCTTTTTGTTGATAACAAATAAAATAATTATGACACAGAAAGAATTACATAATCAACGATTGGCAAGAGAAGCAGCGCACACGAGTTTGCAGCATTATACCCGAAGACATTTTTTAAAAGAAGGTGCCATGGGTTTTGGAGCACTGGCCCTCGGTTCTTTATTGGGAGGCTGCGGAACTTCCACTTCGAATGCAAAAACTTTTTTCGATCCCACAAATCCTTTGGCTCCCAGACCCTCCATGTTTCCGGGCAAAGCAAAGTCTGTAATTTATTTACATATGGCTGGTGCTCCATCGCAATTGGAAATGTTTAGTTATAAACCAGAATTAGCAAAGTTGGATGGAATGGATTGCCCGCAATCATTGTTAGAAGGAAAAAAATTTGCATTTATTCGAGGAGTACCAAAAATGTTAGGGCCACAGGCAAATTTTCGTCGGCACGGACAAAGTGGTTTATGGCTTTCTGATAATCTCCCTCATTTAGCAACCATTATTGATGAAGTCGCTATTTTGAATGCAGTAACTACCGATCAATTTAATCATGCACCTGCACAATTATTAATGCATACGGGTAATCCTCGTTTAGGAAGACCAAGTATTGGGTCCTGGGTTACGTATGGGCTTGGAAGTGAGAATAAAAATTTACCAGGTTTTGTGGTGCTCACTTCAGGCGGTAATAATCCGGATGCCGGTAAAAGTGTATGGGGTAGTGGATTTTTACCCAGTGTATATCAGGGGGTGCAATGCCGTGGAGAAGGTGATCCGGTTTTATTTATTAAAGATCCGAATGGTATGGACCGTGATTTACGCAAGGCATCTATTGACGCGATTAATAAAGTTAACGAAGAACAATATAAAGAATACCAGGATCCGGAGACACTCTCACGGATATCACAATACGAAATGGCTTATAAAATGCAGATATCTGTTCCGGAAGTGATGAATATAAATGATGAACCGGAATATATTCATACGATGTACGGCACCGAACCGGGAAAGGCGAGTTTTGCCAACAACGTTTTGTTAGCAAGAAAATTGGTTGAAAAGGGAGTACGTTTTGTACAGTTATTTGATTGGGGTTGGGATACACATGGCGATTCTGCCGGTAATGCAGTAGATATTGGATTAGTAAATAAATGTAGAAAGATTGATAAATGTATTACGGCTTTGTTACTTGATTTGAAACAAAGAGGATTGTTGGATGAAACATTGGTAGTATGGGGATCAGAATTTGGACGAACGCCCATGCAGGAAAACCGCGAGGGAAAACAAATGCCCTATAAAGGAAGAGATCATCACGCTGCTGCATTTTCTATGTGGATGGCGGGTGGTGGAATAAAAGGTGGTACTAGTTATGGAGAATCAGATGAAATAGGATATGATATTGTAAGCGGAAAAACAGAAGCATTCGATATCCAGGCAACTATTCTAAACCGTCTCGGATTTGATCATGAAAAATTTACATACGAATCCCAGGGCCGGCCGTTCCGCTTAACCGATGTTTCAGGAAGAGTGATTGAAGAAATAATTGCTTGAGTTGTGATTACTGTTTTTTAATTGTTAATAACCAAACTAACCATTGCTGATGTCGATCAATCGTAGAAAATTTTTAGGACTTACCGGGGCAACCAGTTCTGCGCTGCTATTGTCTTCACTCGATTCGTTTGCGATAGCTCCAGCTCAATCATTTCATACAAATAAAAATTTTGAATTAATAATACTGGCAACCAATTGGGGTTGGACTGGTACAACCGATGAATTTTGTGCAAAGATTAAGAAAGAAGGATATAATGGTTTTGAATTGTGGGTACCCGGTAGTGAAAAAGATAGAATAGAGTTAATGGCGACAGCAAAAAAATATAATTTATCGTTTGGATTGTTATGCGGTGGAAGTGATAGGGATCCACAAAAACATTTAGTTCAATTTAAAGAGGCAGTAACGGCCGCTACTAAAATGAATCCCCTGTATATTAATTGTCATTCAGGGAAAGATTATTTTTCGTTCGAACAAAATAAATTATTTATTGAGTTTACAACTGAAATGAATAAGAAAACCGGAGTTCCAATTTATCATGAAACCCATAGGGGCCGTATACTTTATTCAGCGGCAGTTTCTAGAAATTTTATGGAAAAGTTGCCGGATCTTAAACTTACTGCAGATTTATCGCATTGGTGCGTGGTACATGAATCATTGTTAAGAGATCAACCCGAAACGATGGGACTGGCTTTATCAAGAACCGAACATATACATTCAAGGGTGGGGCATGCAGAAGGCCCGCAGGTAAGTGATCCCCGTGCTCCCGAATGGGAGGATGCATTGAAAGAACATTTCAGTTGGTGGGATAAAATAGCAGAACGAAAAAAAAAGAATGGGGAACGCCTCACGATACTTACAGAATTTGGTCCCCCGGATTATTTATGGACATTACCCTACACACGTCAACCTGTAGCCGATCAATGGGGTATCAACGTACATATGATGAATATTTTGCGAAAGCGATATAGTTGAGAAGGATAATTGAGGCAGCGAATTTTGAGTTTTTAGCTGGTTGTTTTGAGCAGAGAGAATTAAGTGATGAAAAAAACTGAACCTATTTTTTTGATAAGCCCAGGGTTGAATAGAATTTGAGGAACAAGGGATGATTTTTGGAAAATGGGACAGAAAAAAAAGTTTATCAATCGTTTTTTTACCATCGTAATTTTTTAAAATAAGGTATAAATTATCGGCAAATAGTTTATATGAAAAACTTTAAAGAATTAAAGATCTGGCAAAAAGGAATTGATATTGCAGTAAAGTCGTATCGGTTAGCAAATACTTTTCCCAAAGAAGAGAAGTTTGGACTTTGTTCCCAAATTACGCGGGCTTCAGTTTCCATAGCATCAAATATTGCAGAAGGAAGCAGTCGAACCAGCGAGAAGGATTATAATCGGTTTATAGAGTATTCATTGGGATCCAGTTTCGAAATTGAAACACAATTGCTGATTGCCAAAGCAATTAATTATGGGGACGATGAATTACGGAGTTTACTTTTAAAAGATATAGATGAAGAACAGAAAATGTTGATGGGTTTTATGAAACGATTAAAAAGGTAGATATATGATTTAATAACTAAAGCTCGCAGCTCAAAGCTCGCAGCTCAAAACTCGCAGCTCATAGCTCGTAACTCGCAGCTCAAAACTCGCAGCTCAAAGTTCCAACGCTCATCCTAAATAACAATAACTTTCTTCATGCTTCAATTTATAGGCCACTTTCATCCGGTTCTTGTTCATCTTCCTATTGGTATTTTATTAATCGCTTGTCTGTTTCAATGGCTGGTGGTAAAAGAATCCTATAAAAAAATACAACCTGCTATTGGCATTGCATTGTTTTTAGGAATGGTATCAGCTATTTTATCTTGTATCACTGGTTATATATTAAGTAACGGGGGCGATTATAATGAACAGTTAGTTGACCGCCATCAATGGTTGGGAATATCTGTGGCGGCGGTTTCGATACTCCAATATTATTTGTATCGTCGATCCATCAATGCTGGGTTTGCAAAATGGATTGCTTTGTTATTGGTTGTGCTAATAATTATCACGGGCCATCTAGGAGGATCGCTTACACATGGTTCTGATTATCTTACCAAAATTATCGAAAAAGATAAAAAACAAGGAAAACCAATAAAGAAAGTATTGCCCGATGTGCAGGCAGCATTGGTATATAAAGATATAGTGGCACCATTATTTCAGGAGAAATGTTATAGTTGCCATGGCGCTAATAAACAGAAGGGGAAACTTAGGCTCGATCAACCTGATTTTATTTTGAAAGGTGGTAAAGAAGGCAATGATGTGGTAGCTGGAAGTCCCGCTACCAGTGAAATGATTAAACGATTGTTGTTACCCCGCAATGAGGAACACCATATGCCTCCGAAAGAGAAACCTCAGTTAAACGAAAAGGAAATTGCACTACTTCATTGGTGGATTGAAACCGGGGCTTCTTTTGATAAACAGGTAAAAGAGTTGGTACAAACAGAAAAGGTGAAGCCCTCTTTGCAGGCACTACAACAAGTAGCAATACCCGATAAACTTATTATGCCTGACGCCGCCGTTTCAGCAGCAGATACTGCCGCCTTGGGAGCACTTAGGAAAAGAGGAATTGTAGTAACTCCAATGGTAATGAATAGCAATTACCTGCAGGCAAATTTCTTTGCAGTCGATAGTGTTACTGATAAAGATATTGCGCTGCTGGTACCAATAAAAAAACAATTGTTATCCTTGCGGTTAAGTAATGCATCTGTTAATGATGGATCGTTGAAGTTGATTGCGCAATGTACCAGTTTGATAAAATTGTATCTCGATAAAACAAAAGTTACTGATAAAGGATTAGCCGGACTGCAAGCTATAACCAATCTTCAGTACCTGAATTTGGTTGGAACAGGAATTACCGCACAGGGATTAATGCAATTGAAGGAAATGAAAAACCTGCATACGATCTATCTCTATCAATCAGCAATTAAAAAAGAAGAATGGTCCTCACTGAAGAGTCTATTTCCTAATACTATTTTAGATAGTGGAGGATATCGTGTTCCAACCCTGGAGTCGGATACTACAGAAAAGAAAGATACACGGAATTAAAAATTTATTATCAAGTATGAAGAATACTCTTCCAGTTTTTTTCTTTTTGTTGGTGCTCTTACTATCTCATCACGCAATTGCACAACCTAAAAAGGAACACAACCTGCAGTTTGATTCTCTTGCAACCCGATGGGATGAAGGAATACCATTGGGAAATGGATGGCTTGGCGCACTAATCTGGAAAAAAAATAACAAGGTTCGATTGTCATTAGACCGGGTGGATATTTGGGATGATCGGCCCATGCCTGAAATCGATAAACTCGTTTTTAAATGGGTTGAGGAAAAGGTTCGACTTAATCAATATGATTCAGTTCAGAAATTAGGAGATGAACCTTATGAAAAATACCCGGCACCTACCAAAATTCCGGGTGCAGCTCTTGAATTTAACATGGAGAAATTTGGAAAATGTATATCAAATGAACTTGATATCAAAACCGGGTTAAGCGTTATTAAATTTTCAAATGGCCTGATATTTAATAATTATATCCATGCTTCAAAGCAGGTAGGATATTTTGTATTCGAAAATATTGTAAACGATGAGATCATTCCCGAATTGATTATTCCTAATTATAATTCTGGTAAATACGGTACGGAAGGAAATAGTGTAGAGGGACAAAGCCTTGAACAATTGGGCTATAAAAAAGGAACCCTTACAAAAACAGGTAATAGCATTTTATATCATCAGCCTGCCTGGCAACAAAATTATTATGAAGTGTTGGTGAAATGGGTAATGATATCATCCAATACAATGATTGGGCAATGGACCATTAGTAACAATAAACCGGCTGTATTACCGGCCATTGATAGTAAATTAAAAGAACCGACCTTTTGGCCGTCGCATGTACAATGGTGGAACGATTATTGGAAGCGCTCTTCCGTTTCACTCCCGGATAAGCAACTTGAAAAGCAATATTATCTCGAAATGTACAAATTTGCCTGTGTAGCCAGAAGTACTACGCCACCTATATCTTTGCAGGCCATATGGACGGCAGATAACGGTAACCTACCACCGTGGAAAGGAGATTTTCATCACGACCTGAATACTCAATTAAGCTATTGGCCCGGATATAGTAGTAACCATCTCGATTTAACAGAAGGATATACAAATTGGTTATGGAAGGTGAAAGAAGTGAACCAGCAATGGACTCGAAAATATTTTGGAATAAATGGATTGAACGTTCCCGGAGTTACTACTATATCCGGGAAGGAAATGGGTGGATGGATTCAATATTCAATGAGCCCAACAACAGCGGCATGGTTGGCGCAGCATTTTTATTGGCAGTGGAAGTATAGTATGAACAACGAGTTCCTGCATCAGAAAGCAATAAACTATATTGATAGAGTATTTGAGTTTATTTACCAAAAATTCAAAATTGATCAGGTAAGTGATATTGTATTAAGCTCAAGTCCTGAATACCATGATAATTCTATCAATGCCTGGTTTAAGAATTATACAAATTATGATCGTTCATTAATTCAGTATGTATTATTACTTAAGAAAAAGATGCTCACTCAATTTTCTGAAAAGAAAAGAAATTCTAGCCAGATAGCTGCCATTGATCAGGCCATTGCATTGCTTGGAGACTATACTACTAATGAAACAGGCATAACCATTGCCAATGGTCAAAATCTTGATGAATCACATCGGCATCATGCACAATTGATGCCGATTTATCCCTTAGGGTTATTGAATGTTGAAGATGATAAAGAAAGGGATATGATAAAAAAGTCACTGAGGCATTTGGAGAAAATTGGAACCCGGGGATGGTGCGGGTATTCTTTTTCCTGGGTAGCTTGCGTATATGCACGAGCGAAGGAAGCAGAAAATGCGGTTAAACACCTGCAATTATTTGCATCCAATTTTTGTTCCTCTAATAGTTTTCATTTGAATGGCGATCAAAGGGGTGGGCAGTATTCAAATTTTACTTATCGACCTTTTACTCTGGAAGGGAATTTTGCGTTTGCCCAGGGTATTCATGAATTATTAATTCAGAGCCATAAAGGGTATATCGAACTTTTTCCTGCGGTTCCAGATAGCTGGATGAATGTTTCTTTTGCTACCTTGAGAACAGAAGGCGCTTTTCTTATTTCCGCAAAAAAAGAAAATGGTATAATCAGAAGTGTTACCATACATTCAGAAGCTGGTGGTATTCTTTCTTTGAAACTTCCATTAGGAGATTGGGTAATGGATGGGATAGATAGCCGCCTACTTACGTTGGATGAAAGAAAAATTTTTACGATAACAATGAAAAGAGGACAGAACATTACCCTGAAAAGTAAAGGTTGATGGATGGTAGCAAGTAGTAATAGCACAATACATTCTTCTTGCAATATATAAAATGCTTTCTAAATGAACAGACGTTCTTTCTTAAAAATAACATCACCCATTGTAGTATTACTTGCCAATGGTAAAATTGTACAGGCAAGTGAAGAATGGTTAAATGACTCTGCGCGAAAAAAAACTATCCTTCGGTTTGTAGTAGCTTCAGATGGACATTATGGTCAGCCTGGTACTGATTATGAAAATTATTTCTCAGCCTTGGTTAACCGCATTAATGAAGAGCATCAAAAAACCCCTTTTTCATTTGCTGTAATTAATGGCGATATCATTCACGACGATCAAAAATATTTTCCTGCAGCCAAACAAGCATTGGATAAATTATCAATGAAATACTATGTGAGCCAGGGAAATCATGATCATGCAACGGCGGAAGAGTGGGAGAAAATATGGAAGATGCCGGTGAACATAGACCTGAAATTTAAAAAGAATTCAGTTTTAATTGGAACGACTTCTAATGAGAGGGGCGAGTATCTCTGCCCAAATATTTCCTGGTTTGAACAAAAATTAGAAGAGCATAAGAATCAGGAAAATATTTTCATATTTATACATATCAACCCCGGTAAACTTACAGTACACGGGGTTGATTGCCCGGAATTATTTAACCTGTTTGCAAAATATCCTACTATCAGGGCAATATTTAATGGGCACGATCATGATCTGGAAGGAATAAAAGTAAAAGATAAACTATCATTTATATTCGATGCGCATTTTGGTGGAAATTGGGGAACAGCTTATCGTGGGTTTAGAGTAGTGGAACTGAGGAAAGATCAATCACTGGTTACCTACATCATGAACCCCACGCAAAAAATTAATCAAGCTATTATTTGAATTAAACGTACAAGTATTAATACATGAAAAAAAGCAGCACGCTCATTTTAGTTGTACTACTAACAGTTGAATTACTAGCGCAAAATAGTAAACCAGTCGGGCCTTTACCTACCAAACAACAAATGGAATGGCACAATATGGAATTTTATTTATTTATGCATTTTGGACCGAATACTTTTTCTGATTTGGAATGGGGACATGGAACCGAAGACCCGAATAGTTTTAATCCTTCACAAATGGATTGCAGACAATGGGCGCGAATTGCTAAAGCGGCCGGTGCAAGAGGAATAATTATAACAGCCAAACACCACGATGGTTTTTGTTTATGGCCTAGCAAATTTTCTGTACATACTGTTCGGGAAAGCAAATGGAGAAACGGAAAGGGTGATGTATTGAAAGATTTGTCGGGTGCCTGTAAGGAATACGGACTAAAGTTTGGAATATATATTTCGCCCTGGGATCGAAATCATCCAAAATACGGCACTAGTGAATATAATAACATATATGTACAAACGATGAAGGAGGCAGTTCAACGATACGGCCCCATTTTTGAAATGTGGTGGGATGGAGCTAATGGCGAAGGGCCAAATGGGCGAAAGCAGGTGTATGATTTTCATCTTTTTGAAAAAACGATTCGTACTGTTGCACCAGGTGCTGTGGTGTTTAGTGATATTGGACCAGATACCAGGTGGGTTGGCAATGAAAGTGGAATAGCAGGCGAAACCAATTGGAACTTATTGGACACTGCCGGTTTTGCAAGAGGAGCTGGTGGCCCCTCGCAGGATACATTGAATGTTGGAAATGTAAATGGAAAGAATTGGATACCTGCCGAGTGTGATGTGAGTATACGACCTGGATGGTTTTATCATTCAAAAGAGGATAGCAAGGTAAAAACAGGAGAAGAATTGATGACTCTTTATACAAAATCAGTTGGAAGAGGCGCAAATTTTCTATTAAATGTTCCACCAGATACGCGTGGTTTGATACATGAAAATGATTCAGCGGCATTAATGAATTTTCGGAAATTGAGAGAAGCGTTTATCAACGTTAACCTGGCAAAAGGTGTTAAGGTAACGGAAATAGTTAATCGACGGATTAAGTTAACGAGCCAGCTAACTGATGGTTCAAGAAAAACATATTGGGCGCCACGCGATGGGAAAACAACTGCCTCCCTGGAAATAACATGGGCATCGCCCCAATCATTTAACACATTGATCCTTGAAGAATATATTGAATTGGGCCAGCGGGTTCAATCATTTCGGGTAGACGTGTGGGCTGGTGGAGAATTTAAAGAGCTAACACGCGGTACCACCATTGGCAAAAAAAGGATACTGCAATTCCAAGATCAAACATCCTCAAAGCTGCGCCTGATAATTACAGCCAGTAAAGCTTCGCCGGTTTTAGGGGAAATCGGAATCTATAACTCTCCGAAGTATTAGTGGATCGGGTTTTCCACTTGCAACAATGATTAAAGTCTATCAAAAGAGTAGATTAACAATTATTTTTGTGCAGGCTTACCATAGGTCAATTTTATTGTATCCATGGGTATGGATATTTGCCCTTCCTTAATTCAACAAAATAAACTACAATGAAAAAAGCAGTCGTAGCCTTTGCAGCATTCTTTATAATGAGTGCATCAATGGCACAAACAACATGGAAAATAGACAATTCGCATTCTAATGTAAAGTTTAGCGTAACCCATTTGGTAGTAAGCGATGTAGATGGTTCTTTCAAAGATTATGCTGCAACTATTCAATCTTCAAAGCCAGATTTCACAGATGCTACTATTGATTTTTCGGTTAATGTGAATAGTATAAATACAGATAATGAAAACCGTGATAAACATTTAAAATCGGATGATTTTTTTAATGCTGAGAAGTTTCCTCAAATGATTTTCAAAGGAACTTCTTTTAAGAAGGTGAGTGGTAATAAATATGCATTAGAAGGTAATTTAACCATTCGGGATATTACTAAAAAAATAAAATTTGTAGTACTCTATGGTGGAACCGTGAAAGATCCCTGGGGTAATATAAAAGCAGGATTTAAAGCAACGGGTTCGGTGAACCGCTTTGATTACAATCTTAAATGGAATACGTTAACAGAGGCCGGTGGAGCAGTAGTAGGGAAAGAAGTAAGGATTACCCTGAACCTCGAATTTACCCAGCAAAAAGCGTAAAAGATAGTTTACCCGACTACGGTAGTTTTGAATTTTTCTGCAGTGAAAGTTTAAAACTGTCGTAGCTTTTTATTTGCCTTTAAACACTGCTTTTCTTTTTTCCAGAAATGCCGAAGTTCCTTCCTTCATATCTTCTGTTGCAAAAGCATTTCCAAACTCTTCAATTTCGAGTGCATAGCCATCCTTGGTTTCATCAAATACGGCATTAGCAGCATTAATGCAGGCGGCAACTGCCAATGGTGCTTTCGAATTTATAGTTGATAAAATTTGTTTAGTATGATCTAATAATGATTCCACCGTTGTAACATAATTTACCAATCCAAGTTCTTTGGCTTCTTTTGCATCGATCATATGTGCAGACATTAACAACTCCAACGCTTTTCCCTTCCCAATTAATTGAACCAATCGTTGAGTTCCTCCATAACCAGGAATTAATCCAAGGTTAACTTCGGGTTGACCAAACTTTGCATTTTCGGATGCAATGCGGAAATGACAGGCCATTGCTAACTCACAGCCACCACCCAGCGCAAATCCGTTAACGGCTGCAACAATGGGCTTTGAGGATTTTTCAATTCGTAAGAAAGTATCTTGCCCCGTTTTTGCCAATGCCATTGCCTGAGTTTTTGTAAATCCATGGAATTCGGAGATATCCGCTCCTGCTACAAAGGCTTTTGGACCCGCACCTGTAATAATCACTGATTTTATTTCTGAATTCG
>JANNEK010000207.1:0-2176 GCA_031378605.1 Chitinophagaceae bacterium
ATGCGGGAGAACGTTGACTATTTTTCCTTTTTCGTCTTTCGTAGGTTGTGCCGTGAAAAGGTGTTTTTTGCGACGCAATTCGAGCAAAAGCGCGTAAGCTGCCGTCAAAAACGCGCAAGCGAGGAGCAAACCGAATGTCTGAACGTAGCGCGTGATGTTGTCAACGGGCGTTCCGAAAAGGTCGTGAAGTATGTAACTTAGATTTGGATACATTATTTATGACGTGTTTTTAATTCTTTTTATTTTCTACCGCAATGGTAGGAAATTTTAAGGCGTATTTTTAATTTTTTTAAGCAAAATACTGAGGGGTCCCTTTTTCAGTTTCAAGTTTGAACTTTAAACTTCAAATTAATTATTCAATAAAAGAGTTAATCAATCGATATTCTTTTGTGACCTCTTAAATTCGAAAACAACAAATGCCGACACCGCATATTAGCACATTAAATAACCGCACTACAAATTCTATGATAGAAATCACCATCCGAAAAGCCACCTTAAACGACCTGGAAATCCTTCTCACCTTTGAACAAGGAGTTATAATTGCAGAACGACCTTTTGATCCTACATTAAAAAAAGGTGACACAAATTATTATGATATTGTGGAAATGATAAAGGCACCGCATATTGAACTGTTGGTGGCACAAACAGGTACAACAATAATAGGTTGTGGTTATGCCCGTATTGAAGATGCAAAGCCTTACCTGCAACATCAGCAAAAATCTTATCTCGGATTTATGTATGTGCATCCCGATTACCGGGGCAAAGGAGTAAATAAAATAATAATCGAAGCATTAAAGAACTGGTCGCTTTCGCAAAATATTACCGAGCTGCGGTTGGATGTGTATGAAGCGAATATTTCAGCCATTACAGCGTATGAAAAAGTTGGCTTTAGCAAACACATGATTGAAATGAGGATGGGATTACAAAATGAATAGCCGGTAAATTTGTGCCCTTTGTGTTCCTATATTTTTTTCACCGCAGAGATAAGGAGATCGCTGAGTTTACGCTGAGATCCTCTGCGATATCTCTTTTCCTCATGTTCTCAGCGGTAAAATCTTGCTTTTACTTTAGCGAAAATTTCAAATACATCCAGATAAAGTGTGACACGAAGAACACCAAAAAGGTTCTTATCTTGCCTGTAAAATAAAAAACCATGTACCGACTACTTGTTTTACTTTCCGTTGCAATCATTTGCTTTTCCTGTGGCTCTTCAGATAAAAAAGAAAAAGAACCGGCTACCATCAATTCGAATACACCAATACATGGGGACACTGACAGTCAAAGACCAATAGCTGAAACTCCTCCTGCAGTTCCCGATTCTACTAAAACCCTAAACCTGACTTTTACCGGATATGATGAAGGGGATTATGCCCACCTGATGTTTAAAGATGGCAGCACCGATTATGATTTTGGCCACCCGGAAGATAATAACCTGAACAATATCCCGGTAGTTGTGAAAGATAATAATGCTTCCTTTGGCTACAAGGAAAACAGCAAAATGAAAGGCGCAAAATTTGTCGCTGATCTTATTTACAAAATGACGGATACTTATGATGGCAACGGCCAGCCAATAAAAGGCAAAGAATGGCGCATTACCAGTTTAAAGAAAGCGGAATAATTAATTTGTTGGTTACCCCATTTAATAATTATTACTAAAATATAATAGTATGAAATCAATCATTCTGTTGCTGGCCGCCTCCCTGGTATTTACAGCTTGTAGTAATAAACCAGCTACTAAAGAGGAAAATGTAAAAGGTGACACTACAAAAGCAACTGCTATAACAGATACGTCAAAACCATCTATGCCCGGCTCCGACAAGGATGAGCATGGATGTATAGGGTCTGCCGGATATACATGGTCTGAACTAAGAAAAGAGTGTATCAGAATTTTTGAAGTGGGTATTAAGCTTAATCCTACTGATGCAGTAGCTGATAAAACCACTGCTGCTTTTATTGTTTTCGATAGTAGCAGATCAGAAGCAGAATTGTATGTACCTGACCAAATGGGAAATTCTGTTTTACTCAAATATGGAAAAAAGAATTCAGACATGTGGCTTAGTGAGGAATGGAAATTAGCAAAAACGGCGAAGGGCCTTACGCTGCTACAAGACAGCGTTGTACTGTATGCGCAATAGTTTTCATTATTTTACGTATAGCTTTCTGCGAATAAAAAAAT
>JANNEK010000157.1:0-22880 GCA_031378605.1 Chitinophagaceae bacterium
GGTAATTTTTACCTGTACGGCGGCAAACATTGGTATAAAGCACCCTCTGCGATGGGGCCGTACAATTATTCTGAACAGGTCCCACAAAATCTTACGGCAATTGAATCCGCCATCAATGAGTCCTATAAAAAAAATAATACTGAAGAAGAAAAAAATAATTATACCATTTCTTCCATTGTTGTTAGTACAAGTCCTACTGAATTGATCCAAACCGAAGGAGAAGCAAAATTTGCTGCAGTGGAGGGAACAAGTTTATTGTATGTGCGCAATACGGATGATGATATTTTTATGGATGTAAATTCACAAAACTATTATGTACTGCTTTCAGGGAGATGGTTCAAATCAAAAACACTTAGTGGAAAATGGCAATTTATCGAACCAGATAAATTACCGAACGATTTTGCAAGAATACCTCCGGGTTCCGAAAAAGGCGAAGTGCTTGCCAGTGTGGCTGGAACCAACGAAGCAAAAGAAGCTATTGAAGATGCGGAAATTCCGCAAACTGCAAGGGTAAATAGAAACAATACTTCCGTGGATGTTATTTATGACGGTGATCCTGAATTTGACGATATCGATGGTACCCATTTGGAATACGCAACCAATAGTCCTTTTTCTGTGTTAAGATATCGTAACCGGTATTATGCAGTTGATAATGGCGTTTGGTTCGAATCACGTTCTGCCCGTGGTCCCTGGTTCGTTTCCATCGAGCGGCCGTATGAAGTTGCGTATATAGCACCCCGGTATCCAGTATATCATGTAAAGTATGTATACATATATGATATTGGCCCCGAATATATCTATATGGGTTACACACCCGGGTATTTAAATAACTATATCTGCGGACCAACCATCGTATATGGAACAGGTTATAATTATCGCCCCTGGCACCGCAGGTATTATTATCCTCGCCCATGTACCTGGGGATATAATATGCGGTATTCTCCCTGGAGTGGTTGGGGCTTTGGAGTCAATATCAATATTGGCTGGTTTAATGTTGGTATAGGAAATGATTATTGGGGGTATAGTCGCAGGGGTTGGTGGGGGCCCTCGTATTATCGTCCTAATTATTGCTATCGCGGATATAACGGATATGGAGATGACTATTACAGTCGCCGACGTAATAACGTATATGTAAGCAATACTTATATCAATTATAACAACAATATTTATTATAACCGAAGAGGAATTGATTCCAGGAACAATCAGCGTTACAACGAAAACAGAAGGAGAGATTGGACAAATAATAATAATTACAGTCGCAATAATGAACGCGATCGAAATAATCCAACTTATAATAATAGAAATAACAATAGAGTTGGTAATAATATAGGCGGAGGCAATAATAATAGAGAACGAATTGGAGACCGGCCCTCCAGAGACTACAGACCCAATGGAAACAACGACGATCGAAACAGAAATAGAGGTAATGAAGATAACAATAGGCCACCCAATAGAAATGTAGAACGCCCAGCCAGACAAAATCAGCCGCCGGGAGATAATAGTTCGCCAAATAGAGATCGTAATAATAATAATAACAATGGAGGTGATAATCCAAGGCCTGTTATCCGAAACATAGACAGACCAGCGCGACAATACCAACCCCCGGGAGATAATAGCTTGCCAAATAGAGGTGGTGATAACCGGGGTAACGACAATGGAGGAAATAATAATCGCGGAAGAGAAGTAAACAATGGAAATGGTTCGGGTAATGGGTCCGGTAATAATGGTGGCAACCGGCAGCCCGAAAGAAGAGAAAATACTAACGAGCGGCGCAGTGAAAATAATTCATCTGGCAGTGGGAACGGGGGTGGTCAAAATAAATCGGGAAGAAGAGGAGGATAACAGATTATTTTTCTTTTCAACCTCGTAAAACATATTTTGCCGGTTAGGAGGAAATACCGGAAGTACGTAAACAAAAGTTTCAGTGCTTCCCACTTTCTTCCTTTCCGGCAAATTTATTTTTATTAGTAAAACTAACTTGTAGCTTCTGCTTAAATTTGCGAATGCTTCCTACTATTATTTATTGTTATGATGCCTATTGTGGGTGGTGTTATGGGTTTAGTCCCGTTCTAAACAAATTAAGAGACAAGTATAAGGAAAATTTTTCTTTCGAGGTGTTAAGCGGAGGTATGATCATTACCGATATACCCAAACATATAAGTATAACCGCTGGATATATTAACGAGGCTTATAAGAACGTTGAAAAACTTACCGGGGTTCAATTTGGCAAGGATTATCTCTGGCATATTTTTAACCCGGATAAAAGTGATTGGTTCCCGTCTTCGGAAAAACCAGCAATTGCCCTTTGCATTTTTAAAGAGTATTATCCCGATCAGCAAATTGCGTTCGCGTCTGATCTTCAGCATGCTTTGCATTATGAAGGAAGAGATCTTTGTGATGATGAAGCCTACAGGCATTTATTGGAAAAGTATGCTATCCCCCCCGAAGAGTTTTATAAAAAAATGAAGGAGGAAAAATACAAAGAGAAAGCATACTATGAATTTGCTCTATGTAAACAATTACAGGTAACCGGTTACCCGGCTGTATTATTGCAATTAAATGAATCAAAATTTTATTTGTTAGCCAACGGATATACCGACTACGATACAATGGTTCAACGAATAGAAGCTGTTTTAGCTGAAATAACCAAGACTGAAGAAACACCATGATCCTTACTGTAACACTCAACCCCTGCATTGATAAGAGTACTTCAGCAAAAGTACTAGAGCCTGAAAGCAAACTGCGATGTACTGAAATACTTAATGAAGCCGGTGGCGGTGGAATTAATGTAAGCAAGGCTCTTAAACGATTGGATATTTATTCAACCGCATTATTTCCTTCGGGTGGCCATAACGGTAATATGCTGTGTGACTTGCTTCGAAAACAATCAATCGATTTTCATGCAATAGATAGTGACGTTGAAACCAGGGAGAATTGGATCGTATTAGAATCGACTACCAATCACCAGTTTCGCTTTACTTTTCCGGGCCATACTGTAGAAGAAAAAGTTATTATTAAACTGGTAGATGAAATACGATCTTTTTCTCCTTCCTATGTTATTGCCAGTGGTAGTCTTCCGCCCGGTTTGCCCGATTATTTTTATGGCTTGATTATAAACACTGCTAATGCTGCAGGAGCTAAATGTATTATTGATACTTCTGGTACGCCTCTCGAAGCAATAAAAGGAAAAAATGCTTTTCTTATAAAACCAAACCTGGGAGAATTAAGCAGGCTGCTGAATTATGAAGGATTGAAAATAAATGAAGCAGATGACGCCGCATTACAACTTATTCAGAATGGATATGCTGAAGTAATAGTAGTATCAATGGGCGGTAATGGAGCATGGTTAGTAACAGCATCCGAAAAATATTTTGTTCAGGCTCCTCCCATTGAAAAGAAAAGTACGGTAGGTGCTGGAGATAGTATGGTTGCCGGTATTACATATGCGCTGCAAAAACAATTATCATTTAAGGATGCGCTACATTGGGGAGTAGCCTGTGGATCCGCAGCAACGATGAATGCAGGAACACAATTGTTTAACAAAGAAGATGCTTTCCGTTTATACAATATTCTTCAGCAAAATGGCTGAGTCAGCAAAAGATTGTTAACTTATATCGCTGATTGCTGATGCTGTTCAGCTATTAATATTTTCTCTTTCAAACAACTAATAATGAAACTAATTACTTCTTACTGCTTAATTGTAATGAATTTTTCAATTGCTTGTGCTCAGTCTGAAAAAATGGATTTTGAAAAGTATAATCCAACTTCTACATTGGTAGTGCCAGAACATAAATTGAACCGCGCAAAATTTCCCTTTATTGATGTACACAATCATCAGTTTGATATGCCAACAGCCGATTTATCAAAGTTAACTTCTGAAATGGATAAGTTAAATATGGCGGTGATGGTAAATTTGAGTGGTGATAATGGAAACAAATTACAGCGGGCACTAAATAATGTGAAAAATAATTTTCCAAAACGTTTTATTGTTTTTGCAAATGTTGATTTTGATAGAGTAGGAGAGAATGGTTGGGCAGAAAAAGCAGCCCAACAATTAGAAGAAGATGTTCAGCACGGTGCAAATGGATTAAAAATTTATAAGAACCTGGGCTTTTCTGTAAAAGATATTGATGGAAAAAGGGTTATAGTTGATGATCCAAGGCTCGACCCAATTTGGCAAAAATGTGCTCAATTAAAAATTCCTGTTCTTATACATACTGCCGATCCAAAATCATTTTGGGATCCGGTTGATGAACACAATGAGCGATGGTTAGAAATTACAACACACCCCGGTAGAAAAAGAGGTGCCGATAACCCGGTTCCTTTTGAAGTATTGATCGAAGAGCAGCACCGTATGTTTAAGCGAAATTCAAAAACAACTTTTATTGCGGCCCATTTCGGTTGGTACCCTAATGATTTGGATAAGCTTGGAAGATTATTGGATGAACTGCCAAATGTAGTTGTGGAATTTGGTGCTGTAATAGCCGAACTTGGAAGACAACCTCGAATGGCAAAAATTTTCTTCACCAAGTACCAGGATAGAATTTTATTTGGAAAGGATAGCTGGGTTCCTGAGGAATATGCCACCTACTTTCGGGTATTAGAAACCGAAGATGACTATTTTCCTTATCATAAAAAGTATCATGCCTTCTGGCCCATGTATGGAATCGGGCTTCCTGATAGTATTCTAAAAAAAGTGTATTACAAGAATGCGTTGCGCATTGTTCCGAATATAGATAAGTCGCAGTTTCCTGATTAAATGCGGCGATGGAATAGTGATTTAATATTTCTTAAAACAACTTCGTGCTTTCGTGGCAAAAGATAACCTCAGAGGCGCAAAGTCGCAGAGAAGAGTACTGTATCTTTCTATAGCAAAAAAGTAATAGAGATATTTCTTAAAACAACTTCGCGCTTTCGTGGCAAAAGATAACCGCAGGAGGCGCAAAGTCGCAGAGAAGAGTACTGTATCTTTTTACAGCAAAAAAATAATATAGATACTTCTTAAAACAACTTTGTGCTTTCGTGGCGAAGATAACCGCAGACGCAAAGTCGGGGAGAAGAGTTCTGTACCCTCAGCAGTGAAAAACTATTGAGGCTGAATAGGCTTAATTTACCACTAGAATTCGATCGAATAAGTTTAAACTGCAAACTATTCACTTCTTATCATTTTGTTGTAATTTCCCTTTCTAAACTTTTTTATATGATTGCTTCACGTCGCGATTTCCTTCGTCAATCTTCTTTACTTACCGCATGTTTATTTATTGGTAAAGATGAATTATTTAAAGTGCACAAGAAAATAGGCCTCCAACTTTATACTGTTCGCGATATTATTGGTAAAGACCCAAAGGGGACCTTACAAAAAATAGCACAGCTTGGATACAAAGAAGTAGAAACCTTCGGATACAATCAGGGTAAATGGTTTGGTTTAAATGCGGCCGACTTATCTTCTATATTAAAAGATAACGGCCTTACCTCTCCCAGTGGACATACCTTACTTGGTGGAGTATTCTTAAAAGATGGATGGGAAGATGGATGGAAAAAAGCAGTGGAGGATGCAGCTACACTTGGACAAAAATATATCGTGATTCCCTGGCTGGCAGAACCAGATCGTAAGCCCATTGAAAATTATAAGAAAATTGCGGAAGGATTAAGCAAGGCAGCAGTAATTAGTAAGCAGGCAGGGTTACAAATCGCTTACCATAATCATGATTTTGAATTTTTTGATAGCGATGGTCAAAATGGATTCGATATATTGATGAAAGGAACCGATGCTTCAATGGTAAAGATGGAACTTGATTTGTATTGGGTGGCTAAAGCGGGACGTAACCCGCTCGATTTATTTGCCGCACATCCCGGCCGGTTTGTAATGTGGCATATAAAAGATATGGATAGCACGGATAAAAAATTTTTTACAGAAGTAGGCAATGGTACCATTGATTTTAAATCCATTTTTGCAAAAGCAAAACAAAGCGGGATGAAACATTTTTTTGTAGAACAGGATGTTTGCCCCGGTTCTCCATTGGATAGTATTGCAAAGAGTATTGATTATATGAAGAAGAATATTATTAGATAGGTTTGTAGTTTATGGTTTGTGGTTTATCGTTGCTCAACTACTAAGTGTTCATACAAATACGGGCTTGCTTTAATAGAACTTGCTGCACAGAAAGAACTACAAACCATAAACTACAAACAGACCATCACTTATAAACAAACAATTTAAACATTATGTCACGTCGTACATTTTTACAAAGATCTGCTGCAATTGCTGGTGGCGGTTTGTTGTTATCTGCGATCGATAATAAGGCCTTTGCTATTTTTAAAAATAAAATTATGCCTGCCGATCAAATTAATATCGGTGCTATTGGAATTAATGGAATGGGTTGGTCAAATTTAAAGGCTGCGTTAAAAATTCCCGGTATTAATGTTGTTGCGCTTTGTGATGTAGATAAAAAAGTACTTGATACCCGAATGGCGGAGTTGGCTAAAATGAATGTTGATACTTCTAAGGTTAAAGTATATGGTGATTATAGAAAATTGTTGGAACAAAAAGATATTGATGCGGTAATTATTGGAACGCCCGATCATTGGCATGCCTTAATAATGATTGAAGCCTGCCAGGCAGGTAAAGATGTTTATGTGGAAAAGCCAGTTGGCAATTCTATCGAAGAATGCCGGGCGATGGTTGCTGCACAACAACGATATAATAAGGTGGTACAGGCCGGACAATGGCAACGTAGCCAGCAACATTTTCGGGATGCTGTGGATTTTATTCGAACAGGACAGTTAGGAAATATTCGTACGGTTAAGGTATGGTGTTATCAAGGTTGGATGCGACCCGAGCCCATAGTGCCTGATAGTGCACCACCTGAAGGATTCGATTATAGTATGTGGTTAGGGCCCGCACCTAAAAGACCCTACAATGCCAGCAGATCTCATTTTCACTTTCGTTGGTTTTGGGATTATGCCGGGGGATTAATGACGGATTGGGGAGTTCACCTGATGGACTATGCGATTTTTGGAATGAATGCCGATGTTCCGAAATCTGTATCTGCATTAGGCGGCAATTTTGCCTATCCGGATCTAAGTCAGGAAACACCCGATACCATGGGGGCTTTGTATGAATTTGATAAGTTTAATCTTATCTGGGATCATGCCATGGGAATTGACAATGGATTGTATGGAAAGGATCATGGTATTGCATTTATTGGTAATAATGGAACATTAGAATTAGATAGAGGTGGATGGGAAGTATTTGAAGAACGCCAAAGTAAGAGCAAAGTAAAAGTTGAACGAAAAAAACCAACAGATATTGGATTGGATAAACATTGGCAGAATTTTATTAGTGTTATTAAATCCAGGAAAACAGAGGAGTTGAATTGTTCAATACAAACCGGGGCACATATTGCTACCGTTTGCCAGTTAGGAAATATTGCATTTAGAACGCAGCAAAAATTAATTTGGGATAAAGAGAAGGCACAGTTTACAGATGATGCGATCAATAAAAAATATTTTGGAAAGGAATACCATAATGGATATAAGTTGCCAAAAAAATAGATATTCTTTTGCTTTCTGTTTGAAATGAATCGTTGTTAATAATCAAGATTCATAGACAATTATTCAGGGTAAGAAAATTGCACGAAACGTTCCTACGGAACGAAATCAATTGTTGTTTAAAAGCTACCCACTAAACGTCGCGATGCGACGAACGCGATTGAATTAAGGAAAGAGCTTGAAAAAATAAAACGAATTATAAGGAAATTCATTGACAAGAATCGATAAATACTGAAATGGTATGCCGCTCCATCGGGACGATTCATGGGTAGAAAAATATTTTATTTTTGATTCGTTCCGTGGGGATGATTTGTGCAAACAACATAATGCAAGGCGAGCAGTTGAAAGGAAGATTCGTTAAGCAAGATTTATCTTTGCTAAAAATCAATAAATACGAGTTGTTATTTTTATAAAGTTGGCTGTAATGCCTACAAGCAAAAGTTTTATAATGGGCATTGAGATAGGTATACAATTATTATTGGCATATAAACATATAGAATAATTAAAATACTTACAATATGAAGTTTTCTACTGAAGGTTACAACGGAAAAGGAAGTACTACATCTCTAAAACCAGAAGATTTTCAAAAATTTAATGATGATAAGCTTCAATACGAAATGCTTTTTCATTCCTATATTACAGAGTCGGCTAAATTTGAAACTATTCAAACCCAAAAACTCGACACTACTTGGTATTACTTCATATACTACCAGAATCAAAATATTTACGAGTTTCGCAGCTATAAAGACTTTTGTTTAAATGAAACTAATGAAGAAGTTAGCAAAGAACAATTAAAAGAACTCATAAAGATTTCATATAAGAAATTCCATGAAAATTTCGAGAAAAAAAGAGTTGAATACTCTATATTCAATTCTATACCTGAAATTTCAGATGACTTAATTGAGCAAAATATTCATCCATTGCAAGAAGTTTTTAATACACAATTCAAATAGGACTACTGCTAACATCGGGTTTTGTGCAATTGGGGCGGACGAATATATCCTCAGCTATATAACTTTATTCAAATTTTGTTTAGGCTGGACGGCTTCGAATGATTTTTTGTCATATCTTGTACTTATAAATTTTAATCAGCATTTGTACCGGCTGGACAATATAAAATGCCCCAACTGCTACAAATCCCAGAACGATATACCGTCCCATGGGGACGTTTCGTGGGTAGAAAAGGGATTTATTTTTTATTCGTTCCGTAGGAACGATTCGTGCAAATCAGATAATTAAATTAATAATTAATTATGAAAATCAAATTTATGTTTCTTATCGCTGTTTTATTTTCGATGAATGCTTTGGCCCAAACCCCAAAATCAGCAGGTAAATTTCTACAACACGTTGTGTTATTCAAGTTTAAAGATGATGCCAAGCCCGAAGAAGTAAAAAAAATTGAAGAAGCATTTAACGCATTAAAATCGCAAATTAAAGAAATCAAAGCCTTTGAATGGGGATTGAATAATAGCCCGGAAAATTTGAACCAGGGGTTCACACATTGTTTTGTCGTGAGCTTCGTTTCAGAAAAAGATCGCGAGGCTTATCTGCCGCATCCTAAACATAAAGATTTCGTCGCATTGCTTGGGCCGGTATTAGATAAGGCACTTGTAGTTGACTATTGGCAAAAAAAATAAATAGGAGAGTTTGTGGTTTATAGTCTATAGTTACTCAACTTTTAAAGTAAAAAAATACGGACTATTTAAATAAAATTTGCTGCACAATTAACTATAAACTACAAACTAACTATAACTTTTTAATCTTAATATTCCGGAACCACACGTTGTTTCCATGGTCTTGCAGGCCAATATGTCCTTTTTTATAGGTCCCGAAATCTTTCATGTCTTTGAACTTACTTCCTTTAATCATTTTCCTCCAGTTATCATTCCACATTCTGGTGCCTAGTACTTTCGTACCATTTAAGTGAAATTCCAGCGAATCTTTGTTGCTGATCACATCTACCTGGTTCCATTCACCCGCTTTTTTTACTGTTTCGGGTGACGAAGATATAAGGTCGTACAAATCAGCGGCGCGGTGCTTTATTATTTTCGAATCTGGATGACCGTTATTATCCAATACCTGCATCTCTGGTCCGGTATGCCAGGTATGTTCATACTTTGGATTTTCATTAATAAAGAGGATGATGCCGCTATTGGCACTATCTACCAATTTCCACTCAACTTTAAAATGATAATTATCAAACTCCTCTTCAGTAATTAGGTCACCACCCCCAACTGTCTGCCAGTCTTTAAATTCTTTCGGATCGAGGTGTAAGGCACCATCGTCTACCGTCCACGCATGGCCATCCGATTTTTTATTGAATACATGCCAGCCCTTTGTAGATGTTCCATCAAACAACAATTGCCAGCCATCTGCTTTTTCAGCATCCGTTAAGCTATTATTGTTTTCTGTTGGGGTTTGGTTTGTAGTTGTCGAATTAGTCGTATCCTTTTTTGGATCTTCTGTTTTTGTTTCTGCATTATTGCATGAAATTATAACAGTAAAAAAGGCGGCAATCGGAAATAATCTCATTGAGGGGATAGATTTATTATTAAAAAATAGAATAATCAAACAGAAGAAAATAATTATTGATTGTTCTTCAATGAAAGGATATAGGTTACCAATTCTTTTGCTTCCTCGGGGGTAACAGTAGTATTTGGTGTCATTGGAATATCACCCCAAACGCCTTTACCACCTTTAATTACTTTTTCTGCAAGCATGGCAATATTTTCTGGAGTAGATTCATACTTTTTTGCCACATCAATATAAGCGGGCCCTATTACTTTTTTATCAATGGCATGGCAGGCAGGGGCACAATTTTTACTGGCGATTAACTCCAGCATTTTTTCATTAGGTGGTGCCGGAGTTGGTTTTGGAACTTCTGTTGTCGCAGAATTTTTCTTAACTTCTGGTGTTTTATCATTGCCTCCGCAAGCACATAGGATAAATGCGGCACTCATTACTAGCAATACTTTTTTCATCAATATATATTTTTAGTTGTATAAATACGAGGAATTACAATGGCAAGTTACTTTAATCCTAAAACAGAGCGATTGAAATTTTCATCGCTTCCTGTGCCTGCAAAATCGTCAAAGGCTCTTTCTGTAACCCTAATAATATTATTCTTTATAAAAATAGCTCCTTCTGCTGCTCCGTCTTCAGGATGTTTAATGGCACACTCCCACTCCATTACTGCCCAACCCTTATAATTATAGCCAGCAAGTTTGCTAAAGATAGATTTAAAATCAACCTGCCCATCTCCTAAAGAACGAAAACGTCCGGCGCGATCAATCCAATTTTGATAACCACCATATACACCTTGCTTACCGGTTGGATTAAACTCTGCATCTTTAACATGAAACATTCGGATTCGTTCATGGTAATAATCAATATAATCAAGATAATTTAAACATTGCAATACGAAATGCGAAGGATCGTATAATAAACAAGCACGTTTGTGATTATTGGTATGTTGTAAAAATAACTCATACGATATTCCATCGTGTAAATCTTCACCCGGATGTATCTCATAACAAAGATCAACGCCACATTCATCAAAATAATTTAGAATAGGTAACCACCGTCTGGCGAGTTCTTTAAAACCAGTTTCCACTAAACCTGCCGGGCGTTGCGGCCATGGATAAACGGTAGGCCATAGCAGGGCACCGCTAAAGGTAGCATGGGCATTTAGTCCCAAATTTTGAGAAGCTTTTGCAGCATACTTTACTTGTTGAACAGCCCATTCGGTTCTGGCTGAAGGATTTTTACGTACTGAAGTGGGTGCAAATCCATCAAACAAATCATCATAGGCAGGATGTACTGCTACCAGTTGCCCCTGCAGGTGTGTGGAAAGTTCAGTAATTTTTAAACCCGCTGTTTCAACAATACCCTTTATTTCATCAGCATAGGTTTTACTTTCTGCTGCTTTTTGCAAATCAATACAACGGCTATCCCAACTAGGAATTTGTACACCCACAAAACCAAGTTTGGCGGCCCATTCACAAATTGATTTCAATGAATTGAAAGGAGCAACATCTCCCATAAACTGAGCAAGAAAAATTCCGGGACCTTTGATGGTAGTCATTCGGTTAATAATTTATCTTTTGTAAATGAAAAACTATCTGTTTTTTATTGGAAGTTGTGTATAGCTTCGAGCTGCTAGTCGCGAGCGACTCCTTTAAAATTTATTACACATCTTCCACAAGATTTTCAAATAATAAAAACGGTTAAAACATCAGGGACAAGCTCGCAGCTCGTAGTCCTCTCTCTTCACACCTTATGTTCAAACCATTTCTTATCCGATTGCGCACTGGCTACTACGTTATCAATAAATGCCATTCCTCTAATTCCTTCATCAACTGTCGGATAATCCAATTGTTCTTTAGTAGGCACCTTACCATCCAATCTTGCAGAAAGAGTTAATGAAAAGTTTCTATAAATATTTCCAAACGCTTCAAGGTAACCTTCGGGATGACCACCAGGCGTTCTGCAATTCGCAGTTGCAAAACTGCTGAGCCGATCGCCATAATTTCCACCGGCGCGTAAAATTTGAGTAGGCTGATCAAGCCATTTTACTAATAAGGTATTGGGTTCCTGTTGCGCCCATTCCAATCCACCTTTTTCACCATAGATACGAATCTTCAAAGCATTCTCTTCCCCTGCAGCCACTTGCGAAGCCATTAATACACCAGCAGCACCATTATTAAATTTCAATAACACATTACCATCATCATCTAATAATCTTCCTTCTACCATTACATTTAAATCGGCACAAAGGTGTGTAATTTCCAAACCGGTAATATATTCTGTCAAATGCGCAGCATGGGTTCCAATATCTCCCATACAACCACTTTTGCCCGATTTTTTTGGATCGGTTCTCCAGGCTGCCTGTGCATTTCCTTCGCGTTCGGAAAGTTTGCTTAACCAGCCTTGTGGATATTCAACATATACTTTTCTAATCTTACCCAATACTCTTCCCTGTACCATAGCACGAGCCTGCTTTACCATCGGATAACCCGAATAGGTATGCGTAAGACATAATAATAACCCCGTTTCTTCTATTTTCTTTTTCAATTGTTTTGCTTCATCAAGGGTAAATGCGATTGGTTTTTCAATCACCACATGGAATCCATGATCGAGCGCCATCATAGCAGGGGCAAAATGGGCGAAATTCGGAGTTACAATTGTTACGAAGTCAATCCGTTTATCTGTTGGCAGCGCCGCTTCTTTCTTAATCATTTCATCGTAAGTAAGATAAATTCGGTCTTCAGAAAGAAACAAGGATTTACCGGAATCTTTAGCGATATCGGGGTTGATGCTAAGTGCGCCGGCCGTTAATTCAACAAGGCCATCCATAAAAGCTGCATGACGATGAATAGCACCGATAAATGCATCCTTACCACCGCCTACCATTCCCATGCGAAGTTTTCTGTTCATATGATTCAGCAATTAAGTTTTGAAAGAATTAAAGAAGACTACAAACCTAAAGAAAAACTGAAATAGAAATAAGAAGAAAAAAAATTACATTTATAAACATTTTGGATTAGGAAAATTTCATTTTGATCAATAACAGGCGTTAGTATTGGAGAAATAAAGAATTCTGGAGTAGAATAAAGGCGGCTGTTTTTAATCATATAAATTCTCTATTCTGAATTCTATTTCCTCAACCATAAACTAAACCAACACGATATGCAAGCCAACATTAACCGCAACCAGCTATTTGTTGCAAGCTGTTTAGCGCTATTAGTAACATCTCTTTCATTTGGAATAAGGGCAGGAATATTAGGAAAATTAGGAACTGAATTTAATTTGAGTGCCAGCGAATTGGCAACCATTGCTGCTACGGCATTCTGGGGATTTCCGCTCGCTGTAATTATTGGCGGTATGGTCGTAGATGTTATAGGAATGAAAAGACTTTTGGAGTTCGCCTTTTTGTTTCATCTGGCGGGGATTTTACTAACTATTTTTGCCGGTGGTTTCTGGTCACTATTCATCAGTACTTTATTAGTAGGTATCGCCAATGGTACTGTTGAAGCTGCATGTAATCCACTTGTTACATCTTTATATCCTGAAAATAAGACGACCAAACTTAACCATTTCCATTTATGGTTTCCCGGAGGCATTGTTTTAGGAACCCTCATTAGCTTTTATTTTACAAAAATGGAAATAAGCTGGCAAATTCAGGTGGGCACTATGCTTATTCCAACACTTATTTATGGGTATTTATTTTTTAAGTTGAAGTTTCCGGTAACAGAAAGAGTAGCTGCGGGCGTATCAACCGGAGATATGTACAAAGCGCTGGCTAACCCTCTTTTTATCTTAATGATTGTGTTGATGTTTGGCACAGCAATTACTGAATTATTTACCGGCCAATGGATAGATGTATTATTGAAAAGTGTAACTGATAATGCGATCTTAATTCTAACTATTTCCACGGGGGTAATGGTAATTGGAAGAGGATTTGCCGGACCAGTAGTTCATAAATTATCACCTACAGGTGTGTTGGTGATATCGGCAATATTATCAGCATTGGGTTTATATATGTTAGGTCATAATACCGGCAACATGGTTTTTGTTGGAGCAATTGTTTTCGGATTAGGTGTTTGTTATTTCTGGCCAACCATGTTAGGATTTGTAGCTGAAAATCTACCAAAAACTGGTGCAGTAGGATTAAATCTTATTGGCGGTGCGGGTATGTTTGCTGTTTCTATCTATACCATTCTCATGGGTAAGTTTTATGATAATAAGCTAATTAGTAAACTACCTGCTGGTGCAGATCTTGGCACCTACAGTTCATCATCTGCAACACCCGAAATGTCAAAAGCGCTGGCAGAAGCTAAAACGGCAGCAGGCCCAGAAATAATTAACGCCACCCTTGTAATACCAATTATCTTAACCGTTGCATTTATTGGTTTGTATTTTTATATGCGCAATCGGGCAAAGCCACAATTAATAACAACTGCAAAAGCATAACGAAACATTCGTTAGCATTGCTTCCATATTTATTTTAAAGAACACCAGTATTTTTAATGCTGGTGTTTTTTCTTTTAGTAATTTACCTTTTCAACGAATGCATATGCCGAATTCACAATCCAGAAGACAAGCTCTTAAAAGTATAGCAACCGGTGCATTATCGGCCGGCGCTATCTCCTCCCTTTCTTCTTTTTCTACAAATCCTGAAAATCAATCTCCTTCTACCTTGAACAAAAATATTAATCACTCTGCCTGTCATTGGTGTTATGGAACTATTCCTCTTGACATATTTGCACCCGCCGCCAAAAAAATTGGATTGGTAGGTGTTGATTTAGTTGGCCCTGCCGGATGGGATACTCTAAAGAAAAATGAACTCATTTCTACCATGTGTAATGGCGCTGAAATAAATCTGGTGGATGGATGGAACGATAAAAAATTTCATGAAAAACTAATAAAGAATTATACTGAAATGATTCCAAAGGTTGCGAACGCCGGTTGGAAGAATTTAATTTGTTTTAGCGGAAGCCGCAGGGGTATTGATGATGAAACAGGATGGAAAAATTGTACGGAAGGAATAAAACAAATAATGGACCTGGCCGAAAAGAACAACGTGATGATTATTATGGAACTACTCAATAGTAAAGTAGATCATAAAGACTATCAATGTGATAAAACCAGTTGGGGAGTTGAATTGTGTAAACGGATAGGTTCTTCGAATTTTAAATTGCTGTACGATATCTATCATATGCAAATTGATGAAGGCGATGTAATAAGAACTGTTCGTGATAATTTCCAGTATCTTGGTCATTTTCATACGGGAGGTGTTCCGGGACGAAGAGAGATTGATGAATCCCAGGAATTGTATTATCCTGCTATTATGAAAGCGATTGTTGATCTGGGATATAAAGGATATGTGGCACAGGAATTTATTCCAAGTTCTAAAGAACACGATAAGCAATTGGCCGCATTAAAAAAAGCTGTTTCAATTTGTGATGTATGAGTTGATATATGATTTTTGAGGATTGATTTGTGATTTTCTGAGTTTGTAAAACGCTTATTTTAGTTTAGTACTACTGCAACTAATAAAAATGCAAAACGCAGGGAATCATATATATCAAATCATATCTCACAGACCCCGATCTTTCTTTTCATAAATAATATAAAAATTTTCTCTATGGCTGATACTATTTTCGATGCAATCGTAATTGGCTCTGGAATTAGTGGTGGATGGGCCGCAAAAGAGCTTACTGAAAGAGGATTGAATGTTTTAATGCTCGAAAGAGGGTTTGACATTAAACATCTTGAAGGATATAAAACTACGAATATGGATCCCTGGGAGTTTCCCCATCGTGGTGGAAGAACTCAACAAATGATTAATGATTATCCCGTACTTAAAAGAGATTATCCCCTAAACGAAACAAACCTCAACTGGTGGGCCAGCGATAAGGATTCTCCCTATACAGAAATAAAGCGCTTCGATTGGTTTCGAGGATATCATATGGGTGGACGTTCACTTATGTGGGGCCGTCAAAGCTATCGTTGGGCCGATTTAGATTTTGAAGCAAACGCCAAGGAAGGTATTGCTGTTGACTGGCCCGTTCGTTATAATGAAATAAAACCCTGGTACGATTATGTAGAAAAATTCTCGGGTATCAGTGGTAATAAGGATGGTATTCCGCATTTGCCCGATGGAGAATTTCAACCTCCAATGGATTTTACCTGTGTAGAAAAGGATGCAGTAGAAAAAATGAAACAACATTATAAAGGGCAGCGTCATCTCATTATTGGTCGTGTAGCTAATTTAACCGCCGAACTTCCAGGTCGTACCAAATGCCAGTTCCGAAATAAATGTTGGTTGGGTTGTCCATTTGGTGGATACTTCAGTACACAGTCCTCAACCTTTCCTGCTGCCGAAGCAACAAAACGACTTAAGTTAAAAACAGATGCAATTGTTACAAAAATTATTTATAATAAGGATACGAAAAAAGCAAGTGGTGTAGAAGTTATAGATGCAATCACTAAAACAGTTACTGAATACAAAGCAAAGATTATTTTTCTTAATGCTTCTACATTAAATTCAGCATGGATATTAATGAACTCAGCAACGGATATATGGCCCGATGGATTGGGAAGCAGTAGCGGTGAATTGGGAAATAACCTGATGGATCATCACCTGGGTGTTGGTGCAAGTGGATTGGTAGAGGGTTATGAAGACAAATACTATTATGGTCGCAGGCCCAATGGATTTTATATCCCGCGTTTTCGGAATATGAATGGAGAAAAAAGAGGTTATATAAGAGGATTTGGTTATCAGGGTGGCGGAAGCAGACAAGGATGGAGCAGAAATATTGCTGAATTAAATATTGGTGCCGAATTAAAAGAAAGTTTATCGGAACCCGGGGCATGGTCGTTAGGTATGGGAGGGTTTGGTGAAATTCTTCCTTATCATGAAAACAAAGCGTACATCGATAAAAACTTATACGATGCAGATGGTAAAGTGACAACCGACGCATCGAAAGGAAAACAAAAGTTGGATAAATGGGGAATGCCTGTATTGGCCATCGATTGTGAATTAAAAGAAAATGAAAAAAACATGCGTATAGACATGTTGAATGATGCAAAGGAAATGCTGGATGCAATGGGGGCAAAGAATATTACTGGTAGAGATGGTGATGGAACTCCTGGCCGTGGTATTCATGAAATGGGAACGGCTCGTATGGGCAAGGATTCAAAAACTTCTGTTCTTAATAAATGGAACCAGGTGTGGGATGCAATGAATGTTTTTGTTACCGATGGTTCCTTTATGACCTCTGCCAATTGCGTAAACCCCTCTTTGACCTATATGGCATTTACTGCAAGAGCGGCTGCTCATGCTGTAGAAGAATTGAAAAAAGGGAATCTGTAATAGTTGAGAGTCATGAGTTGGTAGTTTGAACTAAGCAATATTATAAACTAAGTTGAAGAATGGTTTGCTATTGGTATCATTTATTCATAAAAAAACAGGGAGATTTTAAAAAAGCAATTGAAATTCAAACTATCATTAAGTATTGAAAATAAGAAATCATAATTCAACAATCAGACAGCATAAATAACAGCATGCCGAACGATACTACAACAAAAGATATATTCATTAATAATAAAGGAGTTGCTCAAAACACCTTTGATGCAATTGTTATTGGAAGTGGTATTAGCGGAGGCTGGGCCGCAAAAGAATTATGTGATCACAAACTGCGCACATTGGTGCTTGAGAGAGGGCGCGACGTAAAGCATATTAAAGATTATCCTACAACCAACCTGGATCCCTGGCAAATGCCTCATCGCGGAAAATTAACCACTGCATTGGCAAAGGAAAACCCTATTGCCGATCGTTGTTATGCATTCGATGAAAATACCCAACATTTTTTTGTAAAAGATAAGGAACACCCATACATACAGGAAAAACCATTCGATTGGATACGCGGCTACCAGGTAGGTGGTAAGAGTTTAATTTGGGCAAGACAAACACAACGGTGGAGCCGCTTTGAATTTGAAAACCCTGCACGGGATGGATATGCGAACTGGCCAATCGGATACAACGATATTGCGCCCTGGTACAGCTATGTAGAAAAATTTGTAGGAATAAGTGGCAATAAAGACGGATTGGAAACCTTGCCCGATGGCGAATTTCTTACTCCCTGGGAAATGAACTGCCCCGAAAAGCATATTCAGAAATCAATCAATGATCATTATAAAGACCGCAGGGTAATACAGGGCCGTTGCGCACATCTTACATCGCCTAAACAGATACATCTCGATCAGGGTCGCGGTCAGTGCCAGGCTCGAAATATCTGCTATAGAGGATGTCCCTTCGGAGGATACTTTAGTTCTAACTCTTCTACCTTACCCTGGGCCGAAAAAACCGGATACCTTACGATGCGTCCTCATTCTGTTGTTCATTCTATTATTTATGATGAACAAAAAGGAAAGGCAATTGGAGTGCGGGTAATTGATTCCAATACAAAAGGGACAACGGACTATTTCGCAAAAATAATTTTTGTAAACGCTGCTTGCATAAACAGTAACCTGCTGTTATTAAATTCTACCTCTAACCGTTTTCCAAACGGCTTTGGTAACGACAATGGGTTACTTGGAAAGTACATTGCATTTCATGATTACCGGGCTAATATAACGGCCACCATTGATGGCTTTGCTGATAAAGCTGAATATGGTCGTCGGCCAACCGCAGTGATGATACCTAATTTTAGAAATGTATATAAACAGGATACTGATTTTCTTGGTGGGTATATGACTCATTACAGTGCCAACCCTATTGGATGGCAGCGAGGTTTTGATATGGAGGGTATTGGAGAAGCATTTAAAAATCAACTGGCCGAACAGGCAGATGAATGGAGTATATATATGATGATTCAGGGAGAAACTATTCCGAAGGAAAAAAATCATGTGCGACTGAGCAAGGATCAAAAAGATGATTGGGGAATTCCATTACTGATTACTTCTGTTGAATATGATGAGAACGACAATAAAAAAATGAAAGATTTTTTTGAGCAGGGCAAAGCCATGTTGGAAAAAGCGGGATGCAAAAATATTACCACTGTCGATAATGGGCGGGTGCCCGGTAATGATATTCATGAAATGGGCGGTGTGCGAATGGGGAAGGATCCGAAAACTTCTTTGTTGAACGAATGGAACCAGTTTCATAATTGTAAAAATGTATTTGTAACCGATGGGGCCTGCATGACGAGTACAGGCAATCAAAACCCTTCTATTACATTTATGGCATTAACAGCAAGAGCGGTCAATCATGCAGTAGAAGAATTAAAGAAAGGCAATTTGTAAGTCGGGAGTTCAGATCTGGGAGCCGCTTGCAACTGAATAAAACTAATTTCGAATTTATTATCAATTTTAAAATAAAACCATTTAATATGAACAGACGTGATGCCCTTTCCAGAGTGGCGCTGTTAGTTGGCGGATCCATTGTAGGCGCCGAATTTTTTCTGAGTGGATGTACAGCTACAGAAATGAAGGCTGCCGGCCTACCATTCACAAAAGAAGATATTGCCTATCTGGATGAGATAGCCGAAACTATTATTCCAGCTACAGGTACACCAGGTGCAAAAGCTGCCAGGGTTGGCGAGTTTATGAACACGATGGTAACTGATTGTTACGATATGAAAGATCAAAAGATTTTCATCGACGGAATGGCAAAAGTTAACGAAGCCTGTAGCAAAGCCCATGGCCATAATTTTATGAAAGCTTCGCCTGAACACCGAAAAGAAATATTAACGGCACTTGACAAAGAAGCAAAAGAATATCAAAAAAATAAAAAGGCAGAAGATCCCAATCATTATTTTCAACTAATGAAGCAATTAACTTTATTAGGATTTTTTACGTCTGAAACAGGAGCTACGCAAACACTTCGTTACATTGCAGTGCCTGGTAAATATGAAGGATGTATTCCCTATAAGAAGGGCGATAAGGCTTGGGCAACATCGTGAATAGGAAGTTATCAATAATAAATTTTTTTTGATTGCAGGATTCGTCTTTGATTTGACCAACGATTACAATTTACTATTCGCTATACACATTTTATCTAACTCACAATTATAAAAAGTATGTCAACCAACCGCAGAGACTTTTTAAGAAAAACCAGCCTATTGGCATCAGCAGTTGCCTTTGGTTCATTCAGCTCCTGTAACAATGAAACCGCAGGCACAGCTACTAAAAGCGATACATTAACCACTGCTCCTCCTTTAACAAATTCAGGAAAGCCATTGGATAAGTTTGGTTTGCAGTTGTACACCTTACGCGATGACCTCCCAAAAGATCCAAAAGGCATTTTGAAACAGGTAGCATCATTTGGATATAAACAAATAGAGGGATTTGAAGGGGCTATGGGTTTGTGGTGGGGAATGAGTGTGGGCGATTTTAAAAAGTACATGGATGAATTGGGTGTTGCTATGATAAGCAGTCATTGTGATACAAAAAAAGATTTTGAAAAGAAAGCTGCTGAAGCAGCAACAGTAGGATTAAAATACTTGATTTCTCCCTATGTGGGGAAACAAAAAACACTGGATGATTATAAAAAGATAGCAGCCGGGTTTAATAAATATGGCGAAGTATGTAAGAAAAACGGAATTCGCTTTGCATATCATAATCACGATTATAGTTTTGTGCAACAGGATGGGCAATACCCACAGGATATTCTTATAGCGAATACAGATCCAACCTTGGTAGATTTTGAAATGGATATGTACTGGGTAGTAACTGCCGGTGCTGATCCCGAGACCTGGTTAAAAAAATATGGAAATCGGTTTCGTCTTTGTCATGTAAAGGATCGGTCAAAAACAGCCAAGGTAGAAGATCATGATTCATCGGTTGATTTAGGATCGGGTTCAATTGATTTTCCAAAAGTGTTGAAAATTGCTAGTGAAAATGGTATGCAGTATTATATAGTAGAACAGGAACGTTACGATAATAGCACTCCCTTAAAGAGTGCAGAAACAGACGCAGCTTATTTGAAAAAATTGCTGATCTGACATTGTTTAATTGCCCAATTTGTAAAGGCTGTCTGTATAGGCAGCCTTTTTGTTATCAAACTGTTCTACCTTTAAGCAATAAATTATTTTATGAAGAAATATTTTCTTTCTTCCCTTCTTCCTTTGTTGTTTATATCTTTTGTTTCTTATTCGCAATCAAAAGATGAAAAGCAAATTCGTGATTTATTAGCTACACAGGCAGCATCATGGAATAAAGGGAATATCAACGAATTCATGCACGGATACTGGGAGAATGATTCGCTCCTATTTATTGGAAAAACAGGCGTTACCTATGGGTATACCAACACGCTGAACAATTATAAAAAAGGATACAGCGATACGGCTCAAATGGGGCAACTTAAATTTGATATTCTTCAGGTAAAAAAAATTTCGAATCAGGCTTTTTTTGTAGTAGGCAAATGGTTTCTCAAAAGAACTGTTGGAGATATTGGCGGTCACTATACGCTTCTTTTTCGTAAGATGAATGGAAAATGGGTGATCGTGGCGGACCATAGTTCATAGCTAACCGAAAAAGATAATTAAAACATATTGTGCTTTCTAAATGTAATACTTCAACGAGTAAAATTTTTTTAGAAAAATTCGTTCATCACCACCATAAATTTTAAACATGACATTCATCATACTCGGAATAATTCTTCTAATTGCAGGCTTGGTAATTGCAAGTGGTAATGGTAATGATCCCATTAAACGGTTTAGCGGTCCAATACGGATTGGAGGAATTGTATTTCTTATCATTGGCGTTCTTACTTCCTGTGTTAAACAAATAGATGCCGGACAAGTTGGTGTTAAAAAATTATTTGGAAAAGTTCAGCCAGATGTTTTGGGAAGCGGGCTGCATTTTATTAATCCTCTTCTCGATATAGAAAAACTGGATGTAAAAACACAGAATTATACTATGAGTGGGGTACATGATGAAGGAACAAAATCGGGCGATGATGCCATTCGGGTATTAACAGCAGATGGTTTGGAAGTAACCATCGATTTGTCGGTATTGTATCGGCTTGTTACTAATGATGCACCAAAATTACTACAGGAAACAGGCGCCGATTACGAAGATAAAATTGTGCGCCCCATTACCAGAACAAGAATTAGGGATAATGCTGTTTATTATGATGCTGTTGCATTGTACTCCACCAAAAGAGATGAATTTCAGCAACGCATCTTTAAAAGTATAGAGGTAGATTTTAAATTACGTGGACTGCTACTCGAAAATTTATTGGTAAGAAATATTACCTTACCTCAATCGGTTAAATTAACGATTGAACAAAAAATTAATGCCGAGCAGGATGCCCAAAAAATGCAATTTGTATTGCAGAAAGAAAAGCAGGAAGCAGAACGTAAGCGGGTAGAAGCGCAGGGGATTGCAGATTATCAACATATCATTAGTGAAAGTCTAACAGATAAACAATTGCAATACGAGCAAATAAAGGCTCAGTTGGAATTGGCAAAATCGGCCAACGCAAAAATTATCGTAATGGGAAAAGGAAATACGCCGTTGATTTTAGATGCGAAATAGTAAAGAAAGTTTATTGTTTGAAGTTTGTTGTTATTATAATGTTGATATTTTTTATTCGCCGACAATTAGCGCTATACAGAACCATTAGGTGAGATTTGATTAATCAATCTATTATTTAATAAGCACTCTTAGAGGCTGTCTAAAAATGATTTTATATTTTTTTGTATACCTGCAGATTCGCAGATATAGTACAGATAAGTTATCCTAGTTGAGGTTTTTTAATCTGCGAATCTGCGGCTTCCATTATAAGAAATATGAATTTTAGACAGGTTCTTAGAATATAA
>JANNEK010000177.1:0-5490 GCA_031378605.1 Chitinophagaceae bacterium
CGATGATAAAGGACAGTTTTATATGCATGTAAAGGCATTGGAAACGATGGTGCAAACCAATTCGCTTTGTACCAATATTAAATTTTGTATTGAAGGTGAAGAAGAAATCGGTTCTCCCCATTTGGCCATGTTTGTTACTGAACATAAAGAATTATTAAAAGCAGATGTAGTTCTTATAAGTGATACAGCAATGCTTAGTATGGATACGCCTTCGATTGATATTGGCGTACGCGGACTAAGTTATATTGAAATAGAAGTAACCGGGCCCAATCGTGATTTGCATAGCGGTGTATATGGCGGAGCTGTTGCCAACCCTATTACCATGCTGGCTAAAATGATTGCATCCTGCCACGACGAAAATAATCATATCACTATTCCTGGTTTTTATGATGATGTGGTAGAAGCAACTGCAGAAGAGAGAAAATTGATGGCCGCTGCACCATTTAACGAAGAAGGATATAAAAAAGATTTGGGTGTTTCTTCTTTGTGGGGGGAAAAAGGTTATACTACGAATGAGCGAACAGGTATTCGACCCACTATTGAACTAAATGGGATATGGGGTGGATATACTGCTGAAGGTGCCAAAACAGTATTGCCTTCAAAGGCATTTGCAAAAATTTCTGCACGGCTTGTACCCAATCAATCTGCAAAAAAAATTACAGAAAAATTATTACAGTATTTTAAATCCATTGCGCCGGCAGGTATTACCCTAAAAGCAACAGAGCATCATGGAGGAGAACCCTATATGACCCCCATTGATTCTACTGCTTATAAAGCGGCTGCCAAAGCCATTGAAGCAACCTTCGGAAAAAAACCAATACCCGTTCGAGGTGGGGGCAGTATTCCAATATGTTCGTTATTTGAAAAAGAGCTGGGAATAAAAATTGTTTTTATGGGATTTGGATTGGATAGTGATAACCTTCACAGTCCGAATGAAAAATATGATATTTTTAATTTCTACAAGGGAATTGAGACAATACCATACTTCCATAAGTTCTTTGCGGAAAAATGAAGCAGCAATGTTATAAAATCCAAAAACAATAACCAAGAACCAAAGAAACAAGAACTCAACTAAATTCAATTTATCTGAAAGCAATTGAAATTTAGTTGCTTTTTATATCTTCCATACTTCTTATCTATCCAAAACAAAAGACTTGGGATAGAAACCATACCAGATTTTGATATTTATTTTATTGAACTTCCCTGATATACTTAATATAAAACTAGAATTTTCTACTTTTGATAAATGACTGTTGCAGAATCTTTGGATCCCAGAATTTTTTGGGATGTAAATCCACAAAAACTCGACTGGCAAAATAGTAAACAGTTTATTATTGAGCGGGTCCTCATGCGGGGATTTACCAGGGATGTTAAAATCATCTTCAACACTTATTCAGACGAAGAGCTTAGAAATGCTGTATTAAAGAGTAAAACACTCGACCGGAAAACTGCAAATTTTATGAGTATTAAACTTTCAATTCCATTAGAGAAAATTAATGTTGCACCTGAACACTATTGATGATATAACTCATCAAACGCTTCTTTCTTTACAATCAAACAAATACTTAGAGGCATTTGCATTGGTTGGAGGAACTAATCTTAGTTTACGATACGGTTACCGAAAAAGTATTGACCTTGATCTTTTTTCAACTGAACAATTTAATCCAATACTTATAAGTGATTTTTTGCAGGCAGAATTTTCTTATACTTACCGTAGTAATAATAAATACATGCTATTCGGCTATATTAATAATATTAAGGTAGATTTTGTTTATCATCCTTTTGAGCTACTCCGGCCAATTGAAATCATTGATGGAATTCGCTTTTTTTCGATTGAGGATGTTTCAGCTATGAAGTTATTTGCACTTACCAAAAGAGGTAGTAAAAAAGATTTTTTTGATGTGTACGCTCTTTCACAAATTCTTGGACCGGTAAAATTATTCGAGAATTTTGCTTTAAAATACGGGGAAGATAAAATATGGATGATGAAGATGAGTCTTGTTTATTTTGAAGATGCAGATAGCAGCGAAGAACCTGAAATACTTGAAAAAAATCTTACCTGGGAAAAAGTAAAAAAATATATGTTGACTACCTACTCTACTCCATTATAAATGCCCGAAAAAGAAAAACTACGCCTTGATAAATACCTATGGTCGATTCGGCTTTTCAAAACAAGAAGCCAGGCGGGTGATGCCTGCGATAAAGGAAGAGTAAAGTTCAACGGAGATGCGGCTAAGGCTTCGAGAACGGTATCCATTAATGACGAATACGAAGTAAAAACCGAAGCCAAACGCTGGCGAATAAAAGTAACTAACCTCTTATATAACCGGGTTCAATACAGCGATGCTATTAACTATTACACCGATATAACTCCCCCTGAAGAAATAGAACGCCTCCAATTTCAGGCTGCCAGTTTTCATACTGGTAAGCGCCCAAGCAAAATAGGCCGACCAACAAAAAAACAACGCCGCGAGTTGGATGACTTTTCAGGAGAGAGTGAACATAGTGAATAGTCAGAAGTTAGGAGTCGGGAGCCAGAAGTCAAAAGTCAGGAGTCAGAAGTTAATAGTCAGGAGTCTGGAGTTAATAAGTCGGTAGTGTATCATTTGGTAATTGTAGAATGATTTATCAAAGGCTACCTCCCGCCTTATTAACTCTTTTCTCCTTACTCCTTACTCTTTTCTCTTTTCTCTTTTCTCTTTTCTCTTTTCTTCTTGCTCCTTGTTACTTAATGTCTTTCTTACACAAACAAATCCTCTTATTTTATAAAAAAAGTTTTTGTACTTGGTGGTTGGTTGTATAAATGACTATACCTTTAATATCCAAAATCTAATAAACCATGACACTCCACATTACCGCGGATAGTATTATCAGCGACGTACAACAACAATTCCACCACCTCTTTCCTGATTTCAAACTTGAATTTTTTTTCACTCCGTCTGATCATTTAAATCCTTCTTCTCATTTGATGCATTCTTACCCGTTTGTAACCATTCGGGAATTGTGTGCCTTTAATCAAAAATGCTACCTGGATATTAAAGAGAGTATGACGGTATCTCAATTAGAAAAAAAATTCCGAAAAAAATTCGGGCTGCCTGCCATGATCTATCGAAAAGATGGCAACTACTGGTTTAAAAAAGCTTCTATTGGAAAATGTACACTCGGCCACTAATTAACTTATCTACCTTGTTTTTTTTAACCCGTAGCCAGTAGCCAATAATTATATTTGCGGAATGCATATTGATATTATTACCGTATTGCCCGAATTATTGGAAAGCCCCTTCGGTCATTCTATTATGAAACGTGCACAGGAAAAAGGTTTATTACAAGTTAAAACCCATCAATTACGGAAATGGGCCGTTAATGAATATGGTCAAATAGACGACTATCAATATGGTGGTGGTGCAGGCATGGTAATGATGTGTGAACCGCTTGCTGCAGCAATAGAATCACTTTCAACAGAAAAAAAATACGATGAAATCATTTATATGACTCCCGATGGCAACCGGTTCAATCAATCAATCGCCAATCAATTATCAATGAAAGAAAATCTCCTGATCATTTGTGGGCATTATAAAGGAATTGATCAGCGTATCCGCGACCGTTATATCACTCGTGAAATTTCTATTGGCGATTATGTTTTAAGTGGTGGAGAATTAGCCGCCGCTGTATTAGTGGATGCAATTGGCCGTTTATTACCCGGTGTTTTGAATAATGAAACCTCGGCTCTTTTCGATTCGTTCCAGGATAACCTATTGGCACCGCCGGTTTACACCCGGCCCGCCGACTTTAAGGGAATGAAGGTGCCCGATATATTATTAAGTGGTGATCTAAAAAAAATTGAGGATTGGCGACAGGAGCAAAGCATGAAACATACGTCAGAAAAAAGGCCCGACCTGCTTGATTAAAATCGCATATACCAGCTAATAGCCATTCATCACAGAATATCCAAAATAAATCGCATTTAACAATCCAAAGCACCCTATTTTATAAATATTGCGTCTGTATTAGAGAAAACCAACTAATTGTGAGAAAACTATTTTTTATTCTTTTCGGATTTTGTATAACATTTTCGCTGGCTCATTCCCAAACGATTGATGTATCCACCTATAAAGAGCAATACCAACTACATATTAAAAAAGCAAATGACCGTATAAAAATAGACGGAATAGCCGATGAAATAAGCTGGTCGGAAGCTGATAGTGCCAGTAATTTTTGGTTAAAATTTCCGGTAGATAATGAGAAGGCTAAACATCAGACTATTATTAAACTTACCTACGACAATAATTTTCTTTACCTGTCGGGCATAATTTATGATTCTACTCCGCTTATTGGCCAATCCCTAAAACGTGATTCGCGTATACGTGAAAGTGATGGCATTGGTTTAATGCTGGATCCATTGAATAAAAAAACAAATGGTTCCTATTTTACGGTGACCGCTTATAATGTTCAGGCAGATGACTTACTCAGTGTAAGTACCGGAAGTGAACTCAGTTTTAGTTGGGATAATAAATGGTATTCGGCCACAAAAATTCATCCCGATCATTATGTGGTTGAAATGGCTATTCCGTTCAAAACCCTTCGATACAATATTAATAGCCAGGTTTGGGGTATTAACTTTATTAGAAGCGAAAAAAAGGTTAATGAATTTCATACGTGGACCAGAGTACCGGTAAATTTCCCTTCGGTGGACCTGGGTTATTTCGGTTCACTGATATGGGATGCCCCTCCACCGAAAGCAGGAAGTAATATTGCCGTCATTCCTTATATAACAGGGGATCTTACTCAAAATAAGGAAGAAGGTATTGGATTGAAAGCAAGTGGAGATGCTGGCTTCGATGCAAAAATTGCATTGACCTCCTCGTTAAATCTTGATCTCACGGTTAACCCCGATTTTTCACAGGTAGAGGTGGACCAGCAGGTAACTAATCTATCTCGCTTTAATATCTTTCTTCCGGAACGCAGGAATTTCTTTTTGGAGAATAGTGATTTGTTTTCGGAATATGGCATCCCTCCTATCCGTCCTTTTTATTCCCGTACCATTGGATTAGATCCGGATGGTAAGGCTATTCCTATTCTGGGTGGCGTTCGGTTAACCGGTAACGTGGCACCCCGTACAAGAATAGGGATCTTAAATATGCAAACAAAAGCTACCAATAATTATGCGGCTCAAAATTATTCGGTGGCTACTGTTATGCAACAAGTATTAAAAAGATCTACCATTAAAGCATACTTCCTAAACAGGCAAGGATTTTATACAAGTAAAAATTCCGCTAAAGACCCTCTCGAAGAATTTGGAAGAAATGCAGGTGTTGAATTTAATTACATAACAGAAAAAGGCGATTGGCAGGGGTGGAGTGGTTACCATCATTCCATAAAGCCCGGAGTTAAAAAAGAAAATGCCTATGCAGATTTTGGAGGTGGTTATTTTGGGAGGAATTTGAATGCAATTGTTGATTTCGGAAATACCGGAACCAATTATTATACCGA
>JANNEK010000180.1:0-13654 GCA_031378605.1 Chitinophagaceae bacterium
GTAAACCGCAAATCTCTTTTAAACCATACGATATTTATACTTTGTTTATCCAACATATTTTATTGCAGGGGATGTTATTGGCGCGTCAGGTTTTGCATAACTCAATCTTTCCAATCGTTGGGTAGTATGATAGCTATCTAAACCAGTACAGGAAATAGTTCCGGCTTTTTCAATATCCAGGTATCCGTCTTCACATAAACAATCACCAGGAAAATACAACTGGTTGATTTCTCCAATAACCATTGTAGTATTATTTATAGTAAGGTCAATATGATTTTTAAATTCTACCGCAAGTTGTATGGTACTTTCTTTTACAAAAGGAGCTTTAAAATCATTTTTATATTCTTCGGCTAAGCCAGTTGCATCAAATTCAGAAATACTTTTAGGATACCGAGCCGATGTTTGATGCGCTAGTTTATAAATATTTTCATTAATATGGTTAATGGTATAGCAGCCCGTTTCTAAAATATTAGACAGCGTGTGCCGCTCAACCGAATCAGGCCGCATTATAAAACAGATTAACGGTGGGTTTGCCCCAATATGAACAATAGAGCTGAAGATAGCCAGGTTGGTATTGCCCAATTTGTCGGCAGTACCAATAAGGCAAACGCTTTTAAAACCACCAACGCTGTTAATTAAGTGCGCCCTTTTGCGTTGTTCCATTGCCATTAATCCGGTATAAGTTATTTGTGTTTGCATTTTTTATTTCAATTGTACTGAATTATTACTTATTTTCTCTGCACTTACCACTTCAATATTTTACATTGTTCTAAGCTGTTGCCCACTTCTATGCCAGTTAAAAAGCCGGTTACAAAGAATACAAAATTTGGCTGGCAAACTTTCTTTTTTACAGTTTCATTTTTTAACTGACTATCAAATTGTTTTAAAAATTGTTCAGCATTGGTTAAATAAAGTTGCCATTCTATGAAAGGTATTTACCAGCATACACAGACGTGAGTTTTTTAAAAAGAAACTACGGTGTAGATACGAGGTATATCCACGGCTTTTTTGGAAAGCCGTATGGTTTTGAAATAACCGGTGAAGAGAAACAATTGTAATTGCCATACCATATTAAACAGTAAGCAGGGCGATATGTTGTAGAAAAACAGACTATTTTAAACTATATTTTCTTTAATAATTCTACCATAAAGTTCCACATTGGGCTCCGAAGCGGCAAATGAAATTCCGGCATAAAGAAAAATATCCCACATCGCAGCAGATACTATTTATTCCTTTGCTCATTGCCCTGGTCGCCAAAAGGGACAATAGTTCCATCATTAATTTTAAAATGACAAAAATAAAAGTTATAGAACAGCTAATGAATGTAGAAGCATTAACAACAGTGGTAGAAATTGAATTAGTTTACAAATCAAAAGTTAGACCTTCTGAAAGACCGTTGGTAAACAGTTTGAGTAAATACTATCAATTACTGCTACAAACAGAGGAATGAAAACAAGATTGATTTTGTGAAACAGTTTAAAGTTTTATTACTTAACCGTTGCAACCGTGCATTAGGCATCTACGAACTTTCAAGTGGCGGTATCACTGGTACTGTTGCCGATGTACGATTGGCTAATGACGGCTGCTTTAAAAGTAAATACAGTTGCTGTTATTTTATCTCACAATCATCCCCCAGGCAATCTTAAACCAAGTAAGGCTGATGAAGAATTAACAAGAAAAATTAAAACTGTAGGATTATTCTTAGACATTCAGGTGTTAGACCACATCATTATTACCAGCGAAGGGTATTATAGCTTTGCAGATGAGGGGGCGTTGTAGACCCTTTTTTTGTATTTTTAACCTATGCAAACAATAAATACAAAAGAGTTATATCAGTTATACCAGCAAAAATTAATTGATGCCATCGCTGCCAAAACAAAAGATATTGCACTGGCACGGGATATTGTGCAAGCCACATTTGTAAAAGCCATCACCACAAAAAGCCCATTACAAAATAACGAAGCGGCATTTGCATGGCTGCTTCGTATTGCAAAAAACGAACTGGCAGACTGGTACAAAAAACAAGCAAGAAATTCTAAAGCTGGAAATAATATAGAAGCAACTCACGAGCTTAGTAAAAGCAATGATGAAGTTTGCAATAAACCAATACAGAAATATGTGATACACAAGCTGGAGTCTTTACCGCTACCTTATAAAAATGCACTAATATATGCTGATATGAACGGCCATCCGCAACATCAATTGGCAGCAGCCGAAAACGTATCTATTTCTGCCATTAAATCGAGGGTGCAAAGAGGAAGGCAAAAACTTAAAACGGCTGTAGAAAATGATTGTGTGGTAGATACCGACAGTTATGGCAATGTGCTGGATTGTACCAGTAAAATACCCAACTGTAGCTGCGGCTAAAAATAGTTTGCGTCCTTTTCTGCATTTCTGTGTCTTATATAAAAAAACACAGTATGAAAATTAATTTCTCAGTAAAAAAAATCTCTTTTCTATTCATTGCTATTTGCAGTACCACTATCCTGTTTGCTCAAACCATCCGTACCGGAAATCTAACCCTTCCCCGTAAAACAGATGCCGCAATAAAGCATTATAATTCTTTACAAAAGATTAAATCATCACCACAAAAAACTGGAATTTACTCGGATAGTAACCAGTTTGATTTAAGCCGGATGTCGTACCGCTATTTCAATAATTTAAAACTAAGGGCTGTTTATATTGATGTACCGTTGGAAACTTTTCAAATAGAAAACTTTCCTGCCAACAGTTCTGCACAAACCAAAGCCGAAATTGATTTTTTAAAAAACTTAGCTGATACCGGACTAAACAAAGAAAAAGTAGATGAATCGCTGAGCTTTGCCGGCGTTTATTACCGCAACCTTGCTGTGCCAGGCGATAGTGATTATGTGGCGATGCGTAAAAATTTATTCCACATGGGCAGGCAGTTGGGTGAATGGTTTGCGCCAGATAGTTTACCACAAACCGCAAACCTGCTGGCAAAGGTTTGGCAGGATGCCAGTTACTATATCTGGGCATTAAAATTTAAATACAACCGCATCCGCCCTTATTCATTAGATGCATCATTGAAAAATATTACCGACCCCTATTTTCCTGCTTACCCCAGCGGCCACTCCGGCAACAGTTATGTAGCAGCCTATGTTTACAGTGAATTGCTGCCCGGCTATAAAAATCTTTTTGTTCAAAATGCTTATGATATGGCTTTTAGCCGTGAAATATTAGGTGTTCACTTCCCTTCTGACTCTGAAGCCGGAAGAATTTTTGCACGGCAGTTTGTAAATCTTTTATTGCAGAATAAACAGTTTGCAGCCGAGTTGGTTAAAGCAAAAGCAGAAATTAAAAAGGTAATGAAAACAAAGATTATTCCTGCTGATGTGTTGAGTAAAAAATCATGTGCCAAACCAGGTGCAGTTTGCAATCCGGCAAGTTGTAATTAATAATTTATATCGGGATGTTGAGTGAGAATATTTTTATCAATAAAAGTTATTATAGCTTCACTGATGAAGGGGCGTTGTAGCTTCTTTATTATTGGCCATTTTGTTAATGGCATTCAGTGTAACTTTGCATCAATAGTAAAAGTATAATTATGAATTTGAAAAAAATATTTCTCTATGTATTCCTGTTGATAATAATTTCATCGGTAGCACAAGCACAGACTAAAAATATAAAAGCAAAAGATAAATCAACAATCCTTTTTGTTTGTGAGCATGGTGCCGCAAGAAGCACCATTGCTGCTTTATATTTTAATAAAATAGCAAAGGAAAAGGGGTTAAACTACACGGCGGTTTTTAGAGGTACAGACCCTGATACTTTACTTACACCTGGTACAAAAAAAGGCCTTGCAGAAGATGGTTTTGATGTAAATAGTTTGAAACCTTTATTGGTGACCTCATCTGATATAAATAATGCCTTTAGGGTTGTAACATTTGATTGTATGTTACCTGAAAAAGATAGTACATCGCAGACAGTGACACAATGGAACGGAATACCGACTATAAGTAAAGATTATAAAATTGCCAGAGACCAAATTGTAGAAAAAGTTGAGGCCCTCATTAGTGAATTACCCAAAAAACCTAAAAGAAAAAGGAAATATAATTAAGGCTGGTTTGTGATTGAGGGTAAAAAAATACAATTTCATAAGGTATCGATTCCCAGTTTCAAACTCATCAAAACACTTTTATCAATTCCTTTATTTGTCTCCGGTACGTCATACCAATTACCCTCTTTAGTTTTGTATAATTTGTAGTTTTCACCGGCACAATTTGTAACAAAATATTCATCCAAAACAGCAATAACAACACCAAGAATATTCATTAATTTAAAGGGTTGAACGTTGTAAGAATACCGCTTATTTTCAGCTAAAATAAATTTATTTTCGGGAGTTGTTTCGGTAATCATCTTGCGGTGAAAATACTTCATTATTTCTTAATGAATGTAAACCCCTATCACCTAAAGTTTATGGTTATTTACTTTGCCTGAATCTTACTATCAGTTCCCGAATTAAAATACCCGATAACATACCGATTGCAAAAATGCTCAAAAAATGAACGGGTCTTATATTTTCAGTACCACTAATCCTTGTGAAATTTACAATGGATAAAAGTAGCAGAACAGCTACAAAAACAAGGGGTCTTTTTGCTTTCATAATAATTGTTTTAGGTAAATATAGTTCATTTTAAAAAATTGGTAATACTAACTCTTATCAACATGGCTAAATAGTAGCTAAGCAAACGGCAATACCGGTACAGATTCTATACCTCTTTTACTATGAATTTGCAAGAGTATAAAATATTCTCAACGAATAGATTTTGCAAAGCATAATGTGCCGTGTCTTGCACATGGCGAGATGTACATACGTTATACGCTTGGGGCATCTTGCCTTCACTCCGGGGTCGTTTCGCCGCAATGGAGAGCCTGATTACCACTGCAAGAAGTAATAAAGTTGCCACCACATTAGCCATGCAGGGTTTTAGCCAGTTGAAAAAGGATTATGGGAAAGAACAGGCAAAGTGTTTCCATTAACCTTACCGATACTTCTAGTAGCCATTCTAAGCTATTGGACAGTGCCATACCTGCTTCCAAAATTGCTGCTCATTCTTCCGGTAAGCTTGTAAGTATGATTGCCGACGATCCATTGTAAAAAATAAAACTCAAAATGTTTCACTCCAAAAATAGTAACGACCAAAATAAACTAAATACGGAAGTAAGCAATTACCGGGATATTCCTGCTGTATCAAACGTTACCCAACTGCAGGTGCTACCCACCAGACCGGACGGGCAGGGATAATTACTAACAGGGGAAGATGGATAACAAGAGGTTGATTGGGGAGGAAGTGGAGCGGTTGAAGGCAGAGAAAGAAAATTGATGCATTCACTACATCATCTTTTTTATCAGTTCGGCTCTTTTACCGAATTATTGAATAGTTCGTACAATAATACGAATATCATTAAAGTTCGTACATTTATACGAATTTCAATAAAGTTCGTATATTTATATTCAATCAATAAATCAATATGGCTATTCAGGCTGTACTTACCGGGGATATTGTAAACTCCACAAAGCTCACTGCTGCTAAAGAGGCAAAACTTAGCAGTACACTTGTTGAGATGTTTGTAGATTATGATTCCAAATTTGAATTTTACAGGGGCGACAGCTTTCAGGCTTATGTAAAAAAACCTGAGAATGCTTTACGCCTTGCACTATTGAGCCGCTCAGCAGCTATCAGGCTTTTTAAAGAAGATAAATTAGTGCTGTCAGACATGCGCATAAGCATTGGTGTTGGAAATGTTAAAACTCCTGTACGGTCTTTAAAAACTGCTAAAGGCGAAGCATTCATTTTATCAGGTCGAAGGTTTGATGAGATAATAAAAAATCATCAGAGGCTTGCCATCAGTACTGATAATCCCCTTGCTAACGAAGGATTGCAGGTAATTGCTGATTATTTAAATGCCATTTTTGATGCAATGACAGGTAAGCAGGCCGAAGTAATATTTGAATTGTTGAAGGGGGAAATGCAAAAAGTAGTAGCTAAAAAATTTAAGAAAACTAAAAGCACTATTCATCAGCGGATAACAGCAGGCAGGTGGCCCGAAATTGAAAAACTTTTACAGCAGTACGAAAATATCATTAAGCAAATAGCATGACAGCAGCATTCATCTTGTTAATAAAACTTATTTTATCACATCTTATTACAGATTTTATTCTACAACCAAAAAGCTGGGTAGATGAACGTACTGCCAAACATTTTGCGTCACCTAAATTATACCTGCACGGTTTTATCACCGCTGTATTTGTCTTTATTATTACAGGCTTTCAATATTGGCTGGTAACAATTATCATTCTTATTACACATATACTTATTGATGGATGGAAATCGTATCAAAAACAAACCGCCACTTATTTTCTTGCCGACCAGTTGCTGCACCTGCTGGTAATAACCGGATGCTGGTATTTTATATTTTTTACATGGAATGATATAACTACTGCATGGCAACAGATAAATCAAAGCAGTCGTCATGTCAAAAATTGGCAATAATTTCATCATCAATAAAAATTGATGTCGAATTGAATACCAGCGAACAGCTTTGGAATGGTTAAAGAAATTGACAGATACTGCTATTAAAAAATCTCAAAAAGATGGACGGATAACTTATTCTATTAATTATCGGTTGAAGGAGATGTTGAAGGAGAATTAAATCTACCAATAGAATATTTCGAAATCACATGGACAACATTCGCAAGAGGAGTAATAACAATAAGGCATTTACCAATTAAACCAAGGTTCATTGATTCTACAATTGCAAAGATGCAGAATGGCTCCGACTTATATATCCCATATAATAAAAACACATCTTGAAACCGAGGATAAAAATAAACTTACTCAAGCCCATAGAAAATTGCAGGGAAGGTTTATGGATGACCCTACAGTAGAAGATGTAAACAATAAAATAAAAAAATTAAATAAAGAAAATGACTTAAAACTAAGTGTTGACTTATCTCCGAAAAATGCTTTGGAGAACAATCTGTTATCATTTATTAAAGATATTTCCTTTCTTTGGAAAAGGGCAACAAGCCATAATTGCTGTTTTTCTATGCACGAGGTAAAAAGGATTTCATATCTTCCATTTTCTATTTTTATAAAGAAAACTTATGATTGAGATAATACAAAAAATGATTTTTGCAGAACAGAAAGCAAAAGAGTTATTTAATATCGTTGAACAACGGGGATTAATAATTTCCGGGAAGTCGGAAAAGCAACTCTGCGATGAAATTGTAAAAATTGCCAGGGAAGAATTTGGCGTAGAAAATCATTGGGGCAAAAAAATTGTAAGAACCGGTATTAATACCCTGCAGCCTTATGTTTCAGATCCACAAGATTTGGTAATACAAGAAGGTGATATATTATTTTTCGATTTTCATCCTGTTTTTGAAGGTTGGGAAGCTGACCTTGGAAGAACCTATGTTTTAGGCAACGACCCTCTAAAACAAAAAATAAAAAAAGAGGTAGAAGCCGCATGGCATGAAGGTAATGATTGGTACTTTCAACAAACTAAACTTACGGGCGCAGCGTTTTTTAATTATGCTACCAACCTGGCAAATCGGTATGGCTACGAATTTGGAAATGCCATTGCCGGACATATTATTGGTAAATTCCCACACGAACAACCCGATGATCCTAAAGATTTATGTTTAGATGTACACCCCGACAATCACAAAGATATACTCACTCCAGATAAACACGGCAATAAAAGACACTGGATTTTGGAGTTGCATTTTGTAGATAGAAAAAATAATATAGGTGCTTTTTTTGAGCAATTGTTGATTAAAGCATAATACACAAATACGGCAAATAAATCATCGGAAACGTTGTCGGTCTTTGCATGAATACTATCGATGTATGCCTAAATACGATTCTATTAATTGCAGCGTAAAAGTTATTTGATTGTATTTAGTAATGCTTCCAACTGATTAAGTGCAGTTGTAATGCCTTGCTCAAAGCCCATTTCCACTAATATTTCTACCTCTTTTTCGCTAGAGTAATTCATTTTGAACTCAACCTGTACTCCGGTTTTGATTTCTGTAAATACGAAACTCCCTTTAGATTTTGGAAACGCAGTGTTTATTATACCCTCTTCATCACAAAAACCATCCTCCATATTGATGCTTCGTAAATGGTTGATAGCAAAATAATCCATTTTCCCCCAATGCTTTTCCCCATCGGGGCCAACCATTGCATACAACCAAAAGCCGCCTTCTCTAAAATCCATTGTTTTGGTTTCGGCGTGCCATGGGCTTGGCCCCCACCATTTTTCCAACAATTCAGTTTCAGTATATGCCCGCCATACATTTTTAATAGGCGCATTAAATTCTCTTGATACAAGAATTGATTTTTCTTTTAGATCCTTAACGATATGTGTTTTATCAGATGTTTCCATTTGTCTAAAAATTAAATATATTTATTTTCCAAAAAATCTTTCAAGGAGGAATTAATAATATGATTCCAACCCGTTTCAAAATTGTGGAATGCAAAATCCGAAATCGTTGATGGGAAAGTTTCAATGCCGGAATGCGTTAGTATCAAACGTGTATTTTCGTCTTCGTCAAACAATTCAAATGTTAAATAAGAAATACCTTCATATCCAACATAACACCATGTATATGTTAATTTTTTTTCGGGAATAATTTCCGTTATTTCGCAATGATGCAGGTATTGGGTTCCACCTTCTTTACCACCCTTAAACTCAAACGTAAAACCTACTTCTGCTTTAAATTCGGCCAGGTCAAAATACCACTGCTTCATTAAATCTTTCTCGGTAAGAGCGCGCCAAACTTTTTTCCTTCCTGCATTAAAAATCCGTTCAATGGTAAAAGTTCTTCCTGGCATATTATTTATTTTTAATTGCCTGCCTGTCGGCAGACAAGGTTACTAACAGTTTGTCAAGTTGATTAAACCGCCCTTCCAAAATCAGGCGGAATTGTTCAAGCCATTTATCTATTTCTTTCATTTTTTTAGGGTTCAATTGATAATAGATTTCCCTGCCCGTTTGCACCTGTTTTACCAATTGGCATTCGGAAAGAATTTTTATATGCTTCGATACTGCCTGCCGACTGCAGTCAAAATGCTCTGCAAGTACATTCGGTGTCATTGCGTGTGCGGCAATCAATACCAATATGGCTCTTCGCGTTGGGTCGGCTATTGCCTGAAATACGTCGCGTCTCATAAAGTGTGATCATTATTTAGGCAATCATTCAGTTGCAAATATAAGTGCAACCAATTAATTGCGCAAATTTATTTTGATTGGTTTGAATTATTTTTTGCTACCAGGTACTCTTACCTATCATTTCGAAACGGATGAAATTGTGTTATTTACTATTAAAAAATATTTTTCGGGATTAATTGCACAGGACATACTAGAATTCTTCTCCAGGAACCATTGAATGAATTCATTAATTTCCAACAGGAATATTCAAAAAATAAGATGTCAGCGATCGTACAGGTGGCTTATTAATTAAATCGATAACCTAATACAAGTGTCTGTGCTGATATCGCCGATTTAACCGACGTCGCGTTTACAAAACCAGTAGTAGATTCAAATTTATAATTCAGATGGAATTGGTTGAAGTCTAACCCCCCACCTAACACAAATCCAAGTTGTAACCTTTTATAGCCGTAGGATCGAAAAGGGTCACTTGTCACTTCATGGTGAGCGTTAGCATAATATTCATCAATGAGTAATTTGTCATTATGCTTCAACACATAATTAACTGCAAAACCTGCCTGCAAGTAAGGCTTTATTCTCCCTGATGTGAGGAAATAGCGACCTAACAAACCAGAATGCAGCATTGCCACATCAATATTTATTTTTTTAATGGTGAATAAATCAGGCGAAGAATAACTTTTATACTCATCCACTATTGATTTAAAACTATTATAATAAACGGAAAGCAAAAAGCCCAGTTTCTGCTTCATCCTGGGTAACACATATTCAGCATTCAGTCCAAACGAAAATGAAGGATTCGATTTAAAAGAAGATTTTGTTGACAGGTCGGAACTTACACCAAAAAAATTTTCAACGGAAAAGCTAATATTACTTAAGGTAACCCCGGCAAAACCAACATAAGAAAGCATTCCTTTTCTATTTGCATCATTGGAATAAGATTCACTGTTTCCACCACACTGTTTGTCGAATTTTTTTAAAAGGTCAACAATATTGTTGATGGAATATTTAAGGGAATTTAATTTTTGATCTAAACTGTTACAGCCACTTAATACATCCGCAAGCTGGCCGATGTAGGCCTTATCTTCCATTTCGTAGGTTGAACCGCCATCGACAAAGGTCATTGTACGACCAATTAATTCTTCGGGGTTATCTTGATTTTTCCTTAAGTATAAATGCAACCGATCATTCCTTTGAAGGCTATAAAGGCTAAATGCTTTACTTGAAAACTCCTCCAAAAGAAATACTCTGTCCTCGATTGTTTCAATAAATTTAGGATCAAAGCGAGCTGTTTGAAATTCAGAAGGGGTATTATCTATTTTCACACTAGCAACCAAATACCGTACACTACCCGCAATTATAAGGTACTTTAATTCCCGCGCCTTATAAATTTTCGCAGAATATCTCCAGGCAAAATTCTCAATCGAATTTCGGAAGGGTTTATGCGCCACTCTTTGTCGTTTAGAATTCCCTTCACGGTATCACCAGAAAAGGTTATAATGGTTGCATTTCTGTAGTTTTTCTGAGCAAAGGCGAAAAAAGGAACAATAAAGAAGTAAAGTAAATAAATCGTTCTTTTCAAAATTATAGTTTAAATAGTAAAGATAATAAAACACTCGCCTTTGGATAACCAAATTAAATTTACCACTTAAATACGAACCTTGTAATAATAATTCTCTATGTTCGTGAGGAGGCATTTATGACATTGCCAACTCATGTTACCAGCACGACGCATTCTTACAGAACGCAAGACAAAAAACAGATAATTTTACTCGGTGAACCATCTATTACATAACCCCGTTTATTATGCGCTGCTCACCGGCGATCGGCATCTCAGCTTTGGTACAGACCATGTGAAATATTTCGATGAGCAGGTTTCACCATTTGCCGGCTTTGAACATGATTATGTAAAAGGATTCTCTGACCTTTACGAACTATTTCCTTCCGGCCGAAAAATTTTATATGCCATCCCTTCTTTCATTACACAACCCACAGGGTGGCTGGTACAAGTTGAAATAAAAGGATTACAATTTTTATATGAGGGAACAAAGGAAATAAACACTGAATTCAACAAGGTGGTTCTTTTAACGGAAATACATACAGAACAGATGGTACAATTAGCGAAGCTTACTAAACCGGGGCCTTTTGGTTTGAGAACGATCGATTTTGGATCTTATTTCGGAATTTTTGAAAAGGAAAAGCTAGTAGCCATGACTGGGCAGCGGCTCCACGTAGAAAATTATACAGAAATCAGCGCTGTATGTACCCATCCGGATTATACCGGAAAGGGATACGCGTACACGTTATTACAACACCAATTGAAACTCATTTTGCAACAAGGTCAGCAACCCTTTTTACATGTGAGAGAAGATAACCACCGGGCCATTGAGCTTTATCAACGCCTGGGATTCATCATTTCACGCCCAATGAACTTTTACTTTATGAAGAGGCAATAAGTGTGTTTGCATTCGCAGGCGCATTTATCTGATTGGACCACTGATAAAAAAGAAGCTCCGGTAGCGCAGAGAATTATAGACTGAAAGGAATTTTTTGCGAGCGCTGATATCGGTGGTGTCAAGAGTATTTTTGTAGAAATGAGTTTTGATAAATTTAAAGGCAGTGCCAGGTATATTCGCGAGCTTTGATTAATAGTTCAGAATTACCGACCAAATAAACAACGTGATTATTATTTAATTAAAATGATATACTATGAATAAGAAAAATGGTGGTCTTCTTTATTTTATCCTGGGCGTATATTCAATAATGATTAGCTGGTTTTACAACCATTCAATACTATTACTAATTCTGCATTACATTTTCTGGCCCTTGTACCTTGCGTATGAATTGCTAACGGGCCATCTTTCTAATGGTATGTGGCGATCCATTCCTGAGTCATATTTTAAGTAGCCGGTACATGAAAGGCGGTAGCTGATTTAAAAGAAGAGTAGCGCTTCTTCATTGGGTTTTTTTATTTAATCGCATTAATGAAGGTTTCCATTTCTTTCATCGTCCCTATCGTTATCCTGGTCCACTTACCATTCTCTTCATAAATTCGCCTGCCCTCAATATTGCTTTTATCCAACTGCTGGAAGAACTCCTTTTTATTAGTTGCAGGTGAAAAATAGGAACGTTTTGTGCTATTAGCAGATTTAATAAAAAGCACGAGGCGTTCCCATGGAACGCTATGAATCTCCTCTAATATTTTTCTACCTATGAGGTGTTCCGATGGAACACAAGCAACCGTTAGTTCCATTAAAAAATTGCAAGAAATTACTCATCAATTGACTGATTACAGGGTAGTACGATTTATTTAATATAATCGGCACGTTGATTGGAATACGTATTTAATTTTTGAAAATATTCAAGAAGCGTGGATACCTGCTGCAGCTCTGGAAAAATCGAATTGGCTTGACCGTCCCACAGGTATGTCTTCTAAATAGACTCATTAACCAAAACGGCTCTACGTTCATCAGGAAATTATTGTGCTATTCTCAAATCTTGATATCAACACAAGGTATTCCTCTATGAATTTTATTTAATCGCATTAATGAAGGTTTCCATTTCTTTCATCGTCCCTATCGTTATCCTGGTCCACTTACCATTCTCTTCATAAATTCGTGTGCCTTGAATATTGCTTTTATCCAATTGCCTGAAAAAATCTTTTTTGTAAGTTGCAAGTGAAAAATATATAAAGTTTGCATGAGAAGGAATACAAATTATATTTAATCGTTTAAGCTGTTCAATGGTATATTTTTTTACCTGTTCGTTTAAAACATACACCAGCCTGCCAAAACTTTCATCCTGTAATGAAGCCAACGCCCCTGCAGCTGATACAATGCTAATACTACCATCGGGAGATGATTTTAATTCTTTGAGTACATTAATAGTTTCCGGATGTGCAATCGAATAGCCTATACGTGCACCTGCCAATCCATGCATTTTTGAAAATGTTTTTATAACAATCAGGTTTTTGTTTTCGTTGGTAAGGCTACTTACAGAAAGTTGCGTAGTGAAGTCGAGGTAGGCTTCATCGATCATCAGTATTCTTTTTTGAGTAACCTCCTTTATAAATGAAACAAGTTCTCCTCTATCACAAATAGTACCGGTTGGATTATTTGGGTTACAGAGATAGATCAATCTGGTATCTGCTTTAATCGCTGCCAACATCGCTGGTAAATTATTTTTCTTATCCGTGGTTAGGGGAACTGTAATTTTTTTTAATCCCAGTTTCTCGGTTGTAGATGCCCAGTAGTCGTATGTCGTCTCTGCCAGTAGAATGGTGCCCGGTTGAAGCGCGGAGTACTGTAGCACCAACTCCAATAATTCTGTTGATCCGGCGCCCAATAAAATAGCATCCTCGGCAACTGCATTCTTTTTGGCAAGAGCAGCAACTAATGCTCCGGAGCGTTTCCACCCATATCGATTGCTGGCATTAACGTTCTTTGCCATTGAC
>JANNEK010000208.1:0-28599 GCA_031378605.1 Chitinophagaceae bacterium
ATTCAACCCAGTTCAGAATACACGCCTAAATACAAATAAGTAAAAAATGCAGGGTTTATATTTTGCAGGAATTAAACAATTCCTATTTTTGCATTCCTATAAAAAAGTTCTTTATAATAAGCGGAAGTAGCCTGCCTGCCGGTAGGTAGGCTCATTTGGTAGAGTACATTAAAATTATAAGATAGAATCATATTGGTAATTTGGTAATAATAGTTAAGTTCTTTTATAAGCGGAAGTAGCTCATTTGGTAGAGCACGACCTTGCCAAGGTCGGGGTGGCCGGTTCGAGCCCGGTCTTCCGCTCTGATGGATAAAGGTGTGAGAATCTCACGCCTTTTTTTATCGGCTACCTGGGTGGCGGAATTGGTAGACGCGCCGGACTTAAAATCCTGTGAGCCGTAAGGCTCGTACGGGTTCAATTCCCGTCCCGGGTACAGGTGTATATAAACCCTTGTTATATTCTTATGACAAGGGTTTTTTATTTTATTGTTATATATCCAATTGAAAACTTGAGAAAATACTTTAACGATTGGCTAATAAACACATCACCCATCGTGATTTAAAAGCTATTATCTTTAAATAGCAAAATCAATAACCGTTCTACTTATAGTTTACAAACATACATGAGCCTTATAGCCACTAAAGAATCCAACGATCAGCAACCCAATAAACCTTCCCGGAAAAAACCAATGTTTCCGGTAAACGAACAATTACGCAATTACCTGAATCATCATGGCCGTGAAGTGGTTTTACCGGTAACCTATAAAGACCTGCTTCATTATACCTATGCAGTACCTATCAATGATAAAAATGGAAAAGATACCTTATGGGAAAGCGTTAGTTATGATATGCGTGAATGGAATTTTATCCGAACCGGACTGATAAAAATATATGCCATCTTAAAAACAGAAGGCGACCTCACTTTTACCAAACATCTTGATGTTGCCCGTATTGATTACTGCACTTTTGGCAACTCCCATCCTTTCCGCATCCGTATCGTTAATAAATTCAACGATAACTACGATCATTATTATATTAAGATAGCAGATGCCTCACGCGTTTATGGATTAGAGCTGGAACATATTCTCTCTCCCAATCGTATCACCTTCTTTACACATCTTAATACATTAGTGGAAGAACATATACCCGGCGTTCCGGGTGATTTGTTTATAAAAAACTACCTCGAGAATCCGGATACTAATAAAATACGACTGGTAAAAGAATTTGTAAAATTTAATGAACGGTGTTTTGTTCGCTTATTAGGTGACATGCGCAGTTATAATTTTGTAGTAGATATTACACCAGATATAGAAGATTTTCAATACCGGATACGTGCAATCGATTTCGACCAGCAAAGCTATGAAGGAAGAAAGAGTTTATACCTTCCTCAGTTCTTCAAAGAGAATAAAGCTTTTGTAGATCTTTCCCTGCAATTATTAAATAAAGATTCCATTGAACAATACCAGGCCGAGGAAAGAACCCTGATGACTTTTCGGCTTGCATCGGCAAGATACCGTATCAAAGAACTATTGGATATTATGTCGGTCGATACAATTTCAACGCCAGAAAAATTAAAACAATTAACCACAGAGCTAAGTGCTTTTTATGAAAATAAGTCGCCTTTTAAAAAAGCAAGTTCTATGGGAAAATTATTAAAGATAAATTTGAAACAAACCCTGCAGAAAAATTTAATGCTGATTCCAAAAATGAAAAGCAAGTCGGAAGATTGAGTAACGTTTATGGTTTGTAGTTTATCGTTCTGCCAGCTTATCAGTTATTAAAGACTATACCTTTATCGCTAATGAAAGATTATTTTCAAAAAACAAGTTTTGCTTATCCTATAAAAAAGATACACGTAAGAAACTACAAACCATAAACTACAAACTAGAAACTACAAACCACAAACTAACCCAAACACTCGTCGGGATATTGATTTTTAAATACAATTATCAACCGCTACCTTCGCTTACCAAAACTAATAAACCACCATGAGTAAATACAAAGCCGGGGTGTTATTTGGCGATGAGCTGGAAGCACTTTACAAAGATGCTAAAGAAAATCATTTTGCCATTCCCGCTGTAAACACAATCGGCACCAACACCATTAATGCAACACTTGAATCTGCTGCAAAAGTAAATTCGCCGGTAATCGTTCAATTTTCAAATGGGGGAGCACAATTCATTGCAGGTAAAGGAATGCCGAATGATAAACTGCAGGCTAACATATCTGGTGGCGTATCGGGCGCCCTGCATATTCATAATGTAGCTAAGTATTATGGTGTACCTGTTATTTTGCACACAGATCATGCTTCTAAAAAATGGCTGCCCTGGATCAGCGGATTGATTGATGCAGGTATTGATTACAAAAAAGAAAAAGGAGTTCCTCTTTTTAGCAGTCATATGCTCGACTTAAGCGAAGAACCTCTTGAGGAAAATATTCATACTTCTGTTGAATTCTTCAAACGAATGCAACCATTGGGTATGGGTATTGAAATTGAACTCGGCGTTACAGGCGGTGAAGAAGATGGTGTAGATAACAGTGACGTAGAAAATTCTAAACTTTATACACAACCGACAGATGTGGCTTATGCATACAAGGAGCTAAGTAAAGTTGGCCGTTTATTTACGGTGGCTGCTGCATTTGGTAATGTACATGGTGTATATAGCCCGGGTAATGTTCAACTGCGTCCGGAAATATTAAAGAACAGTCAGGTATATATTGAAAAAGAATTGAAGACGGGTCCGCAACCTGTTTATTTTGTGTTTCATGGTGGAAGTGGATCTCCGCAACATCAAATTCGTGAAGCTATAGGATATGGCGCAATTAAAATGAATATTGATACCGATTTGCAATGGGCCTTCTGGGAAGGTGTATTGAATAATTATAAAAAAGTAGAGGGTTATTTGCAAGCACAACTTGGTAACCCTGAAGGAGCCGACAAACCCAATAAAAAACACTACGATCCACGTGTTTGGTTACGCAAAGGCGAAGAGAATTTCTCAAAACGTTTGGAAGTAGCTTTTGAAGATTTGAATTGTATTAACAGGAACGCATAACCGGCCTGACCATAAAAAAATCTCGTATCGTTATTGATACGGGGTTTTTTTATGCTGAGAATTCCCCGCTAAAATGAATGATTGATTAAGCAAACAAAACACAGCGCTTGTTATTGCCAACAAATCGAACGATACTTCATCGGTTGAATTAAAAGTTACGGGTGATACAGGATTATCAATGGGGTATAAGCTTTAGTAAAAAGAAGTTCATATAGAATTACTTTATCTTTCGTTGATTAAAGAGTCTCTTACTTACATGGATTATCCAATCAATTAGAAAGTGACTCTATTTCCTTTTATTGTTCGTGGATGAAAAATCAATTATTAAAATTACTTTGCATAATACGAATACAACCTGTTACTCTTAAAACGAATAACACTATTTCCGTCCTGTACCGGTTCATTAAACATAAAATAAACACACCATCCCTTTGTATCCACAGAAATTCTATTCTCCGGTAATTCAAAAACAGGAGAAGGTGGATCTGTTCCATAATAAGGACGCTGGAAAATTATCCGGTATCGTTCGGCGCTGAAAAATACGGGTACTAATGCTAATGATAGTTCTGTATCGCGCTGATCAAACCCATCTGCCAATACGGTACTTACCGAATGAATTTGAAGGCTGTCTTCACTCAATGATATTTTCCAGACATGTTTTCCATTCGGTGATGTTGTTTCCTGAAAACTAACCTCATTATTATCCACAGCAAAATTTCCAAATCGGGCCTGATTAAAAAACCAAATATTTACATCAACCATTTCGGTACTTTTAACCAACAATTTTTTTTCAAGTTCAGATTTATTATAAAATTTTTGATCCCTGTCTTTTATATAATTAATAACTACTGCTTTTTTATGTTCTTCTGAAATAAAAAAGAATTCTCTTTCTACAATATCTTTTTGATCATAATTCAAAAGTTCCTTGCAATTACAAGGAACGTTCACCTTGCCTGATTTTCGTTTACAAATACTTTTTACATATAATCGATAGGTACTATCAATGCGCGTTTCTTCAAATTGCATATCAGCAGACCGGTTCTTATTCTCCATTTTAAATGCCTGGCTCTGCATATATTCATACCCAAGCATCAGTATGATTATTATAATAATCTTTTTCATTGCAACCCAATTTTTGATTGTTGATAATAGAATACTCCCCCAACCGCTACCGAACCCTTATACGGCACTAAATGCAATGGGAAGTACATATTACTGTGAATACGATGTTGAATATCAAGCCTTGGGTAATTATAAGCCATCACAGATACTCCCCAATGTTTTACTGTATTGCCTACCGTTAGGTGGAGATTCGATTTATTATAATAATTTTCATTGGGATCTTTATAAAACACATAACTACTTCCAATTTTATTACTCAATTCATAAGAGCTGGGGCTATACCCTGTAAATTTATTATAGCCTAATTCTATTATGTTTATCGCCCAATCATCATTTCCATGAAAACTAAGAAACCCTCCACCAGTATGATACCGATCAAACCGATCTCCCAATGGCGGCCAAAAAGGTGGCCCATCGTTGATATAACTTGCCTGAAAACGATCTATATGTGCATTCAAAAATCCTACTAATTGTGCATTGTATTTTTTCTTGGTAAAAAGGATTACCGCATTGCCGCCAACAGAGGCAGAATACCTGAAAGGATTTTGTAACGAAGGAACCGTCCAATTATTAAAATAGTACAAAGGATAATTGCGAAGTCCGGGCCTTGCTTTATTTACCGTATTCATTCTGTTCGACCAGCCAAGGGTAGCCGTATAGGAAATAACAGATTCAATACTCAACCACTTCTTGCTTTTTTTTCCAGGATAATTGCTGCCCAATCCTCCCTTATAAAACATCAGATCTGTATTGATCGTCGGATAAAACCAATTTTGCCAGACAAACGCACCAATTCCTCCAGAAATGCCTATTCGAAAAGAAAATCGTTCAACACCTGATAAGTCTGCGGTTGCTTTTATTCCATAGCCATATTGTACCGCTGTTGCACTTGAAAAAAAAGTAGTGTTTTTTTGTGCACCCGCTGTATGAATTATACAATAAAAAATAAGAAGAATATAAAATCGAAAATATGGTTGCTTTATGATAATTCTTTTCATAAAAGGATTGGTTTTCGTAAACAAGTTAGTAAAAATGAAAAAGGTTCTTCAAATATAAAAATAAAAGCAGCTTATCAAATTAAATGATTACAATTTTTTTGCGTTTTAGATGAATCTATCAAATTCGAATAACCCCAATTAATAAATAATTTCAATATCCTTCCCTACAATAGTTTTTGTTTAATAACTTACAATTATTAATTGATAATCATGCGTGCTGCCCTTTATAAAAAATTTAAATCGCCTCTTGAAATTGTACAATTACCAAATCCTGTTCCCGGGCCAGACGATGTAATCATTCGTGTTAGAGCATCCGGTATTTGCCGAAGTGATTGGCATGGATGGCAAGGCCATGACTCCGATATTCGATTGCCCCATGTACCCGGCCATGAATTAGCAGGAACCGTTGAGATCATCGGATCTAATATCAAAAACTGGAAAAAGGGTGACCGCGTTACGGTTCCGTTTTGTGGTGGATGCGGGTATTGTATTCAATGTAAAAAAGGTCAGGAACAAGTTTGCGATCATTATTTTCAACCAGGCTTTACAGGTTGGGGATCTTTTGCAGATTTGGTAAAAATTGAATATGCGGATCACAATCTGGTTCGGTTACCCGACTCCGTTTCATATACAACCGCTGCGCTGTTAGGATGCCGCTTTATTACTGCATGGAGAGGAGTAATTTCCCAAGGCCGGCTGGTAGCACAAGACTGGATTGCCATACATGGTTGTGGAGGAGTAGGTTTATCGGCCATCATGATTGCCGCCGCCCATGGCGCAATTGTTATAGCCGTAGACATTGATGACGCTAAATTGCAATTTGCTAAAAATACAGGTGCTGCCTATACGTTGAATGCAAGGCATATAAAAAATATTCCTGCTGCAATAAAAGAAATTTCGAAGGAAGGTGTTTCAATTTCTGTTGATGCACTGGGCAGTTGGGAAACCTGCAAAAATTCTGTGTTGTCGCTACGAAAACAGGGGCGTCATATTCAATTAGGGCTTTTATCCGGATCCGATGCAAATCCTCCCATTCCCATGTCGGATGTTATAGCCCGTGAACTTGAACTCATTGGTAGCCATGGCATGCAAGCCCATCAATATCCTGCAATGATGGATATGATTGTAGCAGGCAGACTGAAACCTGAAAAATTATTAGGGAAAATTGTAAGCCTTGAGGAGGGTGTTAAAGAAATGATGGATATGAATTCGTTTAAAAACACGGGCGTAACAATCATAGCATTCAATGACTAGTCAATGAATTTCCATAAACAGGAATACTTCCCGGTTGATTAAATAATAATTCACAGAATCTGTGATTTTCATTCTATTCCTGCGAATAATAGGTAAAGCGTTTATTCAGTATTAATGAATCAGCAACCCGACCAGCAATCATTTTTAGAATTAATACAATCTAACAGAGGTATTATTTATAAAATATGCAATACCTATTGCCGCGATAAAAATGATAGAGAAGACCTGGCACAAGAAATTATTTACCAACTTTGGAAATCTGGAAAAAGGTTTGATAAAAGTTATAAGTTTTCTACCTGGATGTATCGAATTGCATTGAATACAGCCATTAGTTTTTACCGGAAAGATAAAAGATCTGATATCATAACAACAATAACAGTTAATCATTCAGCCATAGAAGATAAAAACGATTCAACTGTAGATTTAGAAGAAAATATTAAACGCCTTCAGGAATTCATAAACACATTGAAAGACCTTGACAAAGCTTTAATGCTATTGTACCTCGACTCAAAGCCCTATGCAGAAATTGCTGAGATACTAGGAATTACTGAAACCAATGTGGCCACTAAGATCAGCCGTATTAAAGAAAAACTAAAACAACATTTTACAACAGTCAAACAATAAGAAATGGACGATATCGAATTAAAAAATATATGGCAGGCATATGATCAGAAACTGGAAGAAGCCAGGATATTGAATCTTCAATCATGGGTGTTGAATTTCAAATCGTATGAAGCCATACAAACGCAAAAAGCAAAATCGAAACTCAATTCTCTTGCACGGTTTAAGATTTGGGCAATTCTTGCAGGCATCGTTTGGATATTATTTCTTTTATACTTAGTCTATCATTCATTAGTTTTTTCTAAAATTTTTTTTATTATTTCAGCAGGAATTATTGCATTGATTACCCTCGTAGCAGTCATAGTTTATAGTAGACAAGTGATTTGGATCCGGCAAATCGACAATAGCGAAAGTATAGTTGTTGTTCAACAAAAAATAGCAAAGCTGCAGGCTTCTACCCTTCAAATTGTACGAATTCTCTTTTTACAAATGCCTTTTTATACAAGTTTTTGGTTTACGCCGAAATGGGTGATGAGTGGAGATCCGGGGTTTTGGTTCATTAGTTTACCTATTACTTTACTATTTGTTTTCTTTGCTGGTTGGCTTTACTGGAATATTAATTATAAAAATGTTGATAAAAAGTGGTTCAAACTACTATTCAATAGCCCTGAATGGACCTCCGTTACTAAAGCCATTCATTTTATAAAAGAAATTGAAGCGTATAAAAATGACCGGGCTTGAATGCGCGATTACCAAATGCCAGGTGCTTCAGAGAGGTGATGACCTGAATCCAATCTAAACTTTATATTTTCAGGATTCCAATAGCATTAATAATTATAAAGTACATAATTGCCAACTAAATTATCCTTAATTTAAACATTGGACGATGATTCCTGTTAATTTTAAATGACTTATAAAGGGAACAAATCTTTTCTTGCTCAAAAAATCTGCATTACCTGCGGGCGATCTTTTGTTTGGAGAAAAAAATGGAAGAAAGTTTGGGCGGAAGTAAAGTATTGTAGCAATCGATGCAGTGGCATAAAAAAAATTGACATTGCCAACACAGGAAAACAAATAGAATCTTAAGAAAATTCTCACCAGATTTTCTTAGCGATTTGAAAAACTTAATCGAGATTTATCTTTCGTGAAAAAAATTAACGAAACCACCGGCTATAGAATAATAAACGATTGGCTGCTATCAAAATCAATGCAGCCATTTTTATTCCAGGAAGAAACCTGGGAGCATATCCACTATGGAAAAAGCGGTTTGGTAAACGCACCTACCGGTTGCGGTAAAACGTTTTCTGTATTTCTTGGAGCGTTGATTCGGTTTATTAATAATCATCCAAATGACTATCAGTCAAAATCTAAGAATCATCTTCAAGTAATTTGGATTAGTCCGCTACGTGCCCTTGCAAAAGATATTGGACGTGCTATGGAAGAAGTAATTGAGGAATTGGGTATGAAATGGAAAATTGGAGTTCGCAATGGCGATACTGACTTGAATGAACGGGCCAAACAAAAAAGACAAATGCCCGAAGTATTAATTATTACTCCGGAAAGTCTTCATTTATTATTGGCCCAAAAAGGATACCCCGAAATATTCGACACCTTAAAGATTGTGGCCATAGACGAATGGCATGAATTGTTAGGAAGTAAAAGAGGTGTACAGGTAGAATTAGCACTGAGCAGAATAATTGGCTGCATGAAAGACCGGTTAGAAAAAGGAAAGGCTACGGAAAACTACCAATCACAAACTTTAAACCCGCAATTTTCTATTTGGGGGATTTCTGCTACAATTGGCAACCTGGCAGAAGCATCAGAAGTGTTGATGTCTGCTCTTTCATCGCAAAAAGATTTTAAACCGGTATTTGTTCAGGCTTTGAACAAAAAGGAAATCTCCATTGAATCAATAATACCCGATGAAATAGAAAAATTTCCATGGGCGGGCCATTTAGGAATTAAACTGGTTGCTAAAGTTATTCCTATTATAAAGGCAAGCAAAACCACTCTTATATTCATCAACACCCGGGGAATGAGTGAAATGTGGTACCAGGCACTACTAACCGAAGCTCCTGATTTGGCCGGTGCTATTGCGCTTCATCATGGTTCAGTTGACAGGGAATTACGAGCCTGGGTAGAAGAAAACTTACATGCGGGAAAACTTAAGGTAGTTGTTTGCACAGCTTCTTTAGATTTAGGAGTAGATTTTCGACCTGTTGAAACCGTTATACAGGTTGGTTCGCCCAAAGGTGTAGCACGCTTTTTACAAAGAGCAGGGCGAAGCGGACATCAACCTGATGCAATTAGTAAAATCTATTTTCTTCCTACACATTCGCTGGAATTGGTTGAAGCGGCCGCCTTAAAGTATGCGGTCAGGGAACAGCTCATTGAAAGCAGGATACCCATGCTGCTCTGTTTTGATGTACTTATTCAGTATTGTTGCACATTGGCCATTTCGGAAGGTTTTGTACCCGACGAGCTATTTGAAGAAATTAAAAATACTTATTGTTATAAACAAATTACAAAAGAAGAATGGATTGGCTTACTGCTTCATATTACTGACGGAGGAAAAGCACTTCAGCAATATGACGAATATAAAAAAGTAGAAATTATTGACAACAGGTATCGTATTACCAACAGGCGAATTGCTATGCGCCATCGCCTCCATATTGGAACCATTGTAAGTGATTCAATGCTGAAAGTAAAATTTATGAGTGGTGGTTATATAGGAGTTATTGAAGAATATTTTATTTCACGGCTTGAACCCGGCGATGTGTTTACGCTGGCAGGGAGAAATTTAGAATTGATACTAATTAAAGATATGACCGTATTCGTTAAAAAATCAAACGCTAAAAAATCTAAAGTACCTAGTTGGGCCGGAGGAAGGATGCCACTAAGCGCCAATTTGGGAAAGAAATTAAGAGAAACATTTGACCAGGCATTTATACATAGGTCGGATACTATTTTGGTTAATAGAGAAATCGAGCTGGAAGTTTTACAACCTTTATTTGATTTACAGGAAAAATTGTCTCATGTGCCTAAGGCAGATGAATTACTAATTGAACAGATCGAAACAAAAGATGGCTTTCATTTATTTGTTTTCCCCTTTGAAGGAAGACTGGTACATGAAGCGATGGCGGCCATATTAGCCTACCGTATCAGTAAAATAATACCTATTAGTTTTTCCTTTGCGATGAATGATTACGGATTTGAATTATTAAGTGATCAGGCGATACCTGTTGACGATAGTAATGTATATGAACTTTTTTCGCCCGATGATTTATTTGCTGATATTCAACGAAGCGTTAATTCAAGCGAGATGGCGAAGAGAAAGTTTAGAGATATTGCTGTAATTGGAGGGCTTATTTTTCAGGGATATCCGGGTGAGCATAAAAAAACACGGCATCTGCAATCTTCCGCCTCCCTTCTTTTCAAGGTATTTTCAGAATACGAACCAACTAATATTTTATTGCGGCAGGCCTACCAGGAAGTATTTGATCAACAAATGGAAGAAATACGATTACGAGATATGCTGCATCGTATTCAACAATCGAAAATTATTCTCACTTTTCCCAAGCAATTAACACCGTTTTGTTTTCCAATTAAAGTGGATAGCATTCGGGAAGATCTTTCTTCAGAAAAATTAGCCGACCGGGTAAAGCGTATGCAACTGCAATTAGATAAATAATTTTGACGAAGTAACTACAATCATTTTCCTTTAAAGAAGGATACTTAACTTCGCTACCTAAAAATAAGAATTCAATGATAAGAAAAATTTTTATTGGCTTGTTACTGACATTGGTGGTGATCCAATTTATTCGACCTGCTAAAAATCAATCATCAACATTGTCGGCAAATGATATAAGCCATGTATACGCTGTACCTCCTGCAATTAACGAGATCTTCAAAAAATCATGCAATGATTGTCATTCAAATAATACCGTGTACCCATGGTACAGTAACCTGCAACCTGTTGCCTGGTGGTTAGAGAATCATGTTAATGATGGAAAACGTCATTTTAATTTTTCTGAGTTCGCCAGCTATACCCCAAAAAAACAACATCATAAACTCGAAGAATTTATTGAAATGGTAAAAGAGGAAGAAATGCCTCTTAATAGTTATACATGGATACACAAAGAAGCGATTTTAACAACAGAAGAAAAGCTTGCTATTTCCTCCTGGGCAGACAACCTGAGAAAAGAGATTGCATCGAAATATAATATCATTCCGGAAAAGAAATAACTTTTATTGACTGGAAAATAGTTGCACATTACCTATGCAATCATCCTTTTCATTTATTCATCGGCAGCAACAGCTTTGGCTATCTCCCGAACGCTGTATTTTTTGGGAAGAACAAAAAGCACTTATTCTCTCTGATTTACATTTTGGCAAAACCGGTCATTTCCGTAAAGCAGGAATTCCGATACCCCAGCATATTTATAAAGAAGACTTACAAAGGCTGGTTCAATTGATACAATACTTTCAACCGGTTAATCTTATTGTTGTAGGCGACTTATTTCATAGTGATGACAACAAAGAACTTGACTTATTTAAGAAATGGAGAAAAGACTTCGAACATCTTTCGATTCAACTTGTAAAAGGCAACCATGATGTATTGAAAGACGAATGGTACAGAGAAGCCAACCTTACCCTTCATGCCGAGTATTTGAATGTAAGCCCATTTGCTTTTACACACGATATCACAAAATCTATCAATCCTAACAGGGAAGAACAATCTTATTTCTTTTCAGGACATATCCACCCTGGTATAAGTTTAAAAGGAGCAGGTAAACAATCCTTACGATTTTCTTGTTTCTATTTTGGTAAGCATTTTGCCGTACTACCGGCATTTAGCAAGTTCACGGGTACTTTTCTAATAGAACCAAAACGCTCGGAACCTGTTTTTGCGATTGTTGAAAATAAGATTGTCCAATTACAATGAGTATTTACAAAAGCCTTTATATAGCCTATGCTCCCATCTATGCACACCCGCTACCAGAAGGCCATCGGTTTCCAATGTTGAAATATGAATTAATTCCTGCGCAATTGATTTATGAGGGAACCATATCTTCCAATAATCTTTTTACACCGACAACTTGTACAGATGAAATTATTTTATTAACACATACAAAAGAATACCTCGACAAACTTCATACGCAACAATTATCTGTCAAAGAGCAGCGCCAAATTGGTTTTCCACAATCTGCCCAATTAACCCAAAGAGAACTTATTATTACCATGGGCACTATTGATTGTTGTACTTATGCTTTAAAAAATGAAGTATCCTTGAATATAGCCGGTGGAACCCATCACGCATTCGCTGAAAGAGGAGAAGGCTTTTGTTTGATCAATGATTTTGCTGTTGCTTCAAATTATTTATTACATACGCAACTTGCAAAAAAAATATTGATTATTGATTTAGATGTTCATCAGGGTAATGGAACAGCAAAACTTTTTGAAAATAATCCGCAGGTATTTACATTTAGTATGCATGGGAAAAATAATTATCCATTTCGCAAAGAAAAAAGTGATCTCGATATTGAATTACCGGATGGAATAACTGATCAACCTTATTTATCATTATTAAGAGAAACGCTTCCATTGTTGATTAATAAGGAGCAACCCGATTTTGCGTTCTTTCTTTCCGGTGTGGATATACTGGCTACGGACCAATTCGGAAAACTTAAGGTTAGTTTAAAAGGTTGCCAGTTAAGAGATGAATTTGTTTTTGACTGTTTGAAAAAAGCAGGCATCCCCTGTGTGGTAGCTTTGGGTGGTGGTTATTCTGCCGATATAAAAATTATTGTGGAAGCTCATTGTAATACTTTTCGGACAGCAAAAGATATTTACCAGCTACTATAATTACTTCTTACGCAGAAATTGGTTGTAATTAAGAAAATAAATAAACCTCAGTGTTACTTCATTTCCATGAGGGGTATAAAAAATTTGTTTTGCATTATCGAGGTATCCCGGGAAAACAGTTCCGTTAATATAGGTGTCGTAATCCGTACCTAACCAATTTTTCCATCCCAAAACAATACGACTTCCTAGGCGAAAATCCCAGGTAAAAAAAAGATCAAGATTAAATGCATTATAATTGACATTATAATTACGGGCAATAAGATCTAATCGTTCGACCCAGTTTCCGTCTGGTAATACCCGATAGAGATTGGAGTTTTCAATTTTATTCCAGAAGTGGCGTCCTCTAAAACTAATATTCATTCTGGAAGTAAAATTATAGGTTCCTGAAAAAATGGTAGTAACATCCGTATATCTTCTACGTGCAAGTACCGTTTCATTCAATGTTGGATCGGAAAGAGAATATCCAAATTGACCATTATCCTGACGGCCCAAAAAACTCAAGCTAAGTGTAAAGCGATCACCAAAACGATATCGACTGCCAATTTCAATAGAGTAGTAGGGGTCGTTGGGCAATGGACTTTCAGCAAAACCAATATCCCAATTTATAAAGAGTTGCTTTCGGCTATCGCTACTTCCAGAAATGCCAATAAAAAAATTTGCAGGTTTGCGCAATTTTTTTCGGGGGCTTTCTACATTACTCAACGGAGTACGTAATTCAAAAAAATCGTTGTACCATACAGGCTGTACTTCAGTTTTAGCAGTAACGTCCCAAAAATTCTTAAATACCCAAAACGCCGATGCTTCTAAAGTTGTTTTTTGGTAGTCGAATTGATTGTACAAATAAGATTGATTTACTGAAAAGCTATATCGTTGGTTTAGAAATTTAGGAGTTGCCTCAAAAATATTATAACTGGTATTTAATTGAGTGCTGAATTCGTTAGGGGATAAATTAAAGCCAAGATCGTTAGGATCGTATTGATCACTTTTTAGCCTGTTGGTTATACTGTATCGAAATTTACCACTCACTTTACCTAATTCAAAATAATTACTAAAGCCATCATATCCCCCATTGTTATCAAATATGTTCGTGTAGCGTGGAGCTAAAATTAATCCAAACTTATTTTTTTTATCATATAGAGCAATATCAATGGCCGTAACATTGGCATCCCTTTCGGTTCCATTTCTAAGAACGTTTGTATTTGTTAGGGTTATATAAGAGCGATTTTTTAATGCCTGATCAAATACTATTACATTATAATTCGTTAAAGACTCTGTAAGAATAGAAGAATCTCTTCCATTTATTTTATTTTTTAATGAGGCGCGCACCGGTTGTGCAATAGCGTTAAAAACTCCAATTCCAAGATTATTTCTGGTTCGTCCAGAAAATTTAATCGCATTGTACAATCGGGTAACTGAAGGGTTTTTATCAATCCGGTAATTTGTAAGCGAACCATTTTCTACTTCCTCTTTTATTTCAGAATACCGGGAAGGAACGGCCCCCACCCTTCTTGAATAAAATATCTGTGATTTATTAAATAACTCTGTTCCCTCTGTAAAAAAAGGTCTGTTCTCACGAAATTGAATTTCGAAAGGAGAGATATTGTTTACTACGTTATCAGAAATTACCTGACCAAAATCTGGAATAAGGGTTGCATCTAAAGTAAAACTTTCGTTTAGTCCATATTTAATATCCAGGCCCCCGCTAGGCAACCATTCATTGCTGTAGCCTTTAATTCCGTTTACTAATGTTGGCGATCCACGAAAGCCTCCACTTATATAAGGGGAAAGGCTAAGCCGCAAAGGAGGAACAAGATTTTGTAGTCCGGAAACATCACCGAATTGATTTGCGAATCCATTCACGTTTGGATCAACAGGGTTCCAAAAAGAAGTTTCATTGAGCCTGCGCGAAAACCGCATAAACTGAATACCCCAATCCTGTTCATTCTCCTTGGAGAAACGAATGGAGAAATAAGGAATTTTCATTTCAACAACCCAACCATCATTTTTAATTGCAACACGACTTTCCCAAACTGCATCCCAGCTTACATCACCATAAACTCCAAAATCAGTTTGAGCCTGTGGAGAAACCCGTGTATCACTTTGTACATTACGGGAGGTTACCAGGAACTGAAATGCATTTTGACGATCGCGGTAAGTATCTATAAACACAGAAAAATAATCAACATCGGCCCGTAGTTCCTGATCGCGGGGAGTAAATTGACGACGAATTTTTGCCGCATCATCATAAATATAGGCCGCAATATAAATGGAAGTATGATCGTAAAGCACTTTCACTTCCGTTTTGAACGAAGCCGGATTTCCAAATACAGGAGTATTTGTAGTAAAATCGGTAGCTATCGGGGCAAGGTTCCATACTGCTTCATCCAATATCCCATCAATACGCAGAGGCTGTGAAATTTTTACGGCACGAATATTTTTAGGTTGAGCCTGCAGGCAGGCACAACAAAAAAGAAAGGTAACCAGGTTGACAACGATTTTATACATGCAGTTCTAAAAGTGTAAAAATAATCCAAATAGCTATCGGAATACGAAGCGAGGAATAAAAACAATCCACTTTGTATTATTTGACAGATTGATTACTAAAAATCTGCATAAAATACGAAGTGGATTAACGCTAATCCGGAATAGAAATTAAAATTATAATACACCAGACAAGATAGCAATCTTAATTGCTGCATATTGGTTAATTCACCTTTTTCTTTAACTGATTAACCTGTTCATGTAAGTCGCTTACCAGATTCGCTAATTGACCAACATCCCATCGTTGCTGGGAATTAGCTTTACTTATAATATGAGCAGCCTTCCACATTTCCAATACATCGTCGGCATCAACATGGTAAGGTTGATATGCCGGGTTATCACTAATTAAAGTGAGCTTATTTTTTGCTTTTGCATTTTTCATTACCCGCTTGTAAACAATTCCTTCTTTACGTGAAATAACGATATAAGTATTATTGGCCCGCAAGTCTTCCACACTTTCAACGCGTTCGCCAACAATTACAGAACCACTTGGAGTGGGCAACATTGAATCGCCGATGATTTCAAAAGCGCGATAGCTTCCCGGTGCAAGCATTGGAAGGGTAAAGGTGTTTAATTCATCAACAAATGCCGGATCTGCATAACCCGCAAGATAACCAGCAGCCGCTTTCACAGGTACAAATTGAATTTCTGCCGAACCACTTGAAGCCAGTTTAAGTGCGCGCCTTTTACTTAAGTAACTTCCTTTTGTTTCATTTAAATCTTTTAATAAAAGTTCATCCAACGATAATTTAAACATCTCCCCTACAACTTCTAATACGTCTATACGCGGTTCTGCACGTTCTTCTTCATAGGCGCCGAGCAAAGAGCGCTTTATTCGCAGTTTATTTGCAAACTCTTCTTGTGTAAGACCGCGCAATTTGCGGAGATATCTAAGATTGGTTCCGGCTATCGACATAACTAATATATTTAGTGTAAAAATACTAATTTTTTTAACGCTGCCAAATTTGATTTTCATTATTTGGGAAGTGGTAATTTGAATAAATCGCAGACTTTTTTTCAGCAACATGCCAAGAAATACTATTAATTTTTTAGAGATCATTTACTGGGTCCTTTATGGACTAATTACGAGTATTTATCAAGATTTTTGTGATCGCTCCAACCATGACAAACCCCGCAGTATGCGGGGTTGAGAAGAAAGTATACTTTGGGACTTCCTGTTTCGCGATTTAATTAAGTAATAAGGAGATCAATAGAAATTCTATTCTTTGAGTATTGTTATTTTGTGCGCATTTTAGGATTTTTGTTTTCTGGTGGAGGTAGTTTCTTTGTCGCGCCCGGTCCTTTAGGAATCGTTATGATAGCCCGCACAATTTCAATCACGGGTCCCCCAATGCCTAATCGCTGAGCATTGGAATTTACCGGTATTGCTACTCTGGTAACTGGATCATATACCACATAGTTTCCCTGATCGGTCATCAGCATATCAGGAACATATACCTGAATACGTACATTTTGATAACTTTTTGGGAAATAGCGGACATAGTACCCTTCTTTTTGTTGATACCACTGATTTGTTTTTACTTCGGGGCGAGATATTTTCGATGTTTCGTGTAATACTGCCATCCTTTCAAACGCTTCGTACGAACTTGTGCCTATCTCAAAAAGCTTGTTCAAGTCATTGTTACCAGATGGCAAAGAAGCAGAGATGGTTTTTACAAGTCCCACAACACCTCCTTTTAATTCAAATATCTGTTTGGATGATAATACTCTGTATGCAGTTGCCTTTACTGCTTGTGGCAGCTTATCAAAATTAGAGCCACTAACGGTTGACCATAATAGTAGTTGGATATTCTTTTGATTCAGATCTGGCCTATCTTCCGAATTACGCAAAATGCTTTTTATGATTTCTTTGCGGTACCCACTCAAAGATCCTTCCAAATATGCATCTCTCGGTGAAGGCGACGGTGTACCAGGCTGCAAACAATAACTTTTAAATTCGGCTTCATAAAAACCTCGAGATAATATAAAGCCTCCATCCTGTGATTTTGGCAAATCCATTAACGACTTCGGCTCTTGAAATTCTAATGAATCGAGTTGAGTAACCAGTCCTTGATCCAGGGTGTTCGACGAAGTAATTCCGGTTTCCTCAATATCATTTTTTGAATTGCTTTGCCCTTTTCTGGTGGAAGAACCACAAGACATTAAAATAATTGTAAAGCATAGATTTAGAAGTATAGACTTTGGCATAGGGTATAATTTGATTAGTAATGAAAAGCAATTACAAAATCTAAATTTATTCTGTTAATTAAAAGAAACTGATAGGCAAAATAGTGTTAAGAAAATTAGTGTACTTGTAAACAATCTGTTACTTTAAATATATTATTATATTGTAAAACGATAAAAAGGATATCATCGTATACACCACACAAATCAGATAACCATAATCCTAGTCTTACCCTGACAATCAAAAGATATTTAGAATGTAGAGGTTCCTGCTTTTGAGGTAGTAACGACGATCTTGTCTCTTCAGGTCTCGAGGTTCCAATTAGCCGAAAAGGAAGAAAATAAGCTTATCAAGTAGGCAGCTATTTGAGCGATAAGTATCGAAGTTAATCAAATGACTTTCCCTCACTTGCTGAATGAACTTTGCAAGCTTTGAATTCGAAACCTAGCCCTACAGAAAACCAGAACGCACAGCTAACGAAGAACCACCAAGTTCTCAAAGAACTCATGAAAAAACGCTTACGAATGATATGTATCGTTTACTGAATGGTATCGTAGTCGAATACCCGATCTTACTTCATTCTCGGAAGAAATTCTGTACCCTTCGCGGTTCATTACATTCCTTGTGCGCCAAAACTTCCCGAGCTAAGGAAATTACCAGAATAGAAACAAGAACGCAGAGTTAACAAAGAACCACAGGAGTGCGCAAAGAAAAAAAGACTTAGTATTTCTTTAGGGATTTAAGTGGAGAGTATCGGGGTCGAACAGACGATATTCCCACAATTCCTGCGGGACGCTCTGGCCAACTGAGCTAAAAAAAAGACTTACCATGTATGTAAATCTTTGTGTGGAGAGTATCGGGGTCGAACAGACGACCTTCCCGCAATCACTGCGGGACGCTCTTAGCCTACTGAGCTAAAAAAAAAGACTTACTATGTATGTAAATCTTTGTGTGGAGAGTATCGGGGTCGAACCAACGACGTTCCCGCAATCACTGCGGGACGCTCTTAGCCTACTGAGCTAACCAACCCTTCAATATACTTTCGGCTTTTTCTTTTCTTAATCTCCGTTTCCCGATTCACTGCCTCTTGTCTTGTTTGATAGGTTTCAGTATAAACAAGTATCCAGTCATTTGCCTTCCTGGTTGATTTACTGCCCGAATGATTGTGACGATATAGCCTATCCGCCAAAGCTGAACTATGACCAATATAAAATTGATCAATCGATTTTGAATATAATATATAAACAGTGAATGGCATAAAAAAAACCGTACCCATAAAAATAGCACGGTTGAAAGTGGAGAGTATCGGGGTCAAACCGACGACCTTCCCGCAATCACTGCGGGACGCTCTGGCCAACTGAGCTAAAAAAAAGACTTACCATGTATGTAAATCTTTGTGTGGAGAGTATCGGGGTCGAACCGACGACCTCTTGCATGCCATGCAAGCGCTCTAGCCAACTGAGCTAACCCCCCAAAGGATTGCAAATATATAAGCCACTTCTTCTGTAGCCAAATAAAAACACAAACAAGTATAAAATCCTTGATCAATAAATTTATTCACCCCAAATATTATCCTTACCCTCTAACCATAGTTTCACCAAATCTGTAGTTACTGATTTAGGACGTTCGAGCGGAAAGGATAGTGCCCGATCCCAACACAGACTAGATAAAACACCTAATGCCCTGCTAACTGCAAACAACACGGTATAATATTCATATTCTACCATTCCATAATGAACCAGCAATGCTCCGCTATGAGCATCTACATTGGGCCATGGATTTTTTATTTTTCCAATCGATTGTAAAATAGGTGGAACTGTTTCATAAATATTCCATACCGTTTGTACCAAAGGATCATTCGGCATATGTTTTTTTCCAAACTCCATTTGGGCGGTGAATCGTGGATCTGTTTTTCGCAATACAGCATGACCATAACCCGGTACTACCTTCCCTTCGTTGAGTGTTTGCTTTACATATTCAGCGATTTGCTCTTTGGAAGGAACTTCTGTTTTCAACTCTTCTCTCAGTTCAAAAATCCATTTGATCACTTCCTGATTAGCCAATCCATGCAAAGGGCCAGCTAATCCATTCATGCCCGCAGCATAACTTAAATAGGGATCGCTTAAGGAGGACCCGACCAAATGTGTCGTATGCGCAGAAACGTTACCCCCCTCATGGTCCGAATGAATGGTCATATATAAACGCATCAACTCCATAAAACCTTCATCGGAATAACCAAGCATATGAGCCAGGTTACCTGCCCAGTCTAATAATCCATTTGGTTGGATATGTTCACTAAATTTATACTTACGGCGATACACATAGGCAGCTATCCTTGGAAGCCGGGCAATCAAATCCATACAGTCGTCGTAAATAGGGCTCCAGTAATCTTTTTTATTGATCCCGCTAGCATATTCTTTTGAAAACTGCCCCTCTGTTTGTAAAGCCATAACCCCAATCACAAACATCGTCATAGGATGCGAATACAATGGAAGGGAGTCTATCGCTGAAAACACATGACTGGGAACATGGCTACGTCGTTGCCAAACATTGGTAATATGATTGACATCATTTTCTTCAGGTAATTCGCCAATGAGCATTAAGTAAAATAACCCTTCCGGCAATGGTTCTGAACCTCCTTTTGCTTTAGGAAGTTTTTGTTGTAATTCCGGAATAGAATAACCGCGAAACCGAATCCCTTCCTGGGCATCCAGTAAAGATGTTTCTGTAACAAGTCCGGTAATTCCTCGCATACCCTGATAAATTTGCGAAAGCGTTACTTCGCCGATTACCTTATTACCATGATCTTTCAACAGATTTTTAATCTCTGCAGCAGCATCATCTGCCTTTAATTTGAACCGCTCTTTTACAAAGCCCATAAAAATTTATTGTTAAGCGTTAAAATGTAAGTTTACAACACCTGTTTAAGAGGCTTAAAGGTATAACAAAACAACTTTTGTGAAAGAAATTTTGTAGACGAGGGTTTAGAATAATAATTAAAATTCAGGTTATTTTGGAGTAATCCGGTAGAGCCACAAAGCTGTAAACGAAAAGATAATATTAGGCATCCAGGCAGCAAGCAACGGAGGAAAATTTCCCTTTGTAGAAAATGTAAGAGAAAATTTATCCATTACAATAAAGAGGGCCGCAATTACAATTCCGATAGCGAGGTGCAGTCCGCTGCCACCACGGGTTTTTCGAGAGGCTACAACCACCCCAATCATCGTTAAAATAAATACTGAAAAAGGAGTGGCGTCTCTACGGTAACGTTCCACCTTATAATCGTTCAACCCCTCTGTACCTCGCTGTTGTTCCGATTGAATAAATGCTTTCAATTCCGGTGTAGTCATTTTATCTTTAAGGTATTTGTCTGGCCGGATAGCCCCCGGTTGTATATTCAATACAATATCCATGGAAGGAATCATTTTTACTGATTCTTTTATTCCTTCAATTTTTCTTTCAAGCACGTTTTCTAATTTCCATCCCTTTTTGGCGGTATCCCATTTAAGATAATCTGCACGAAGATTATATACCACTTTATTATCTTTTAAACGCTGTAAAAAAAATCCATTCGTGGCTGTTTTGGATGTTGTATCATAATTACGAAGACCAGCAAACGTATTATTATCTACCCGGATATAATAGTCTCGGGGCTTTCCGTAATACTGACCAATTTCATATGAACTTTTGCTGTCGATATAGCGAGATTGAAAATCGCCACGAATAACATTTGCTTTTGGAATCAGGTATTGAGTAGCAAACCAAAAAGAACCTCCTAATAAAACAGCTCCGATAAAATAGGGCCTTAAGAATCTATTGTAAGGGACACCTCCGGCAATGATAGCAACAATTTCTGAGCGTCCTGCCATTTTAGATGTAAAGAAAATTACAGCAATAAAACTCATGAGTGGAAAAATCATAGAGATAATAAAAGGAATAAAGCCCAGATAATACTGCCTCAATATCTGAAGAGTAGAAAGATTTGATTTTACGAAATCATCTGTTTTTTCACTGGCATCAACCACTACAGAGATTACAGAAAAAATAAGTACCATAAAAAGGGTGGTACTAAGAAACTTCTTTAAGATATACCAGTCTATTTTTTTAATCATATATTATACAGGTAAAAATAGCTGAAATAAAGTAATGGCGTGTGTTCAATTCTCCAACAATATGTGAAAACTGAATTTGGGTATTGATTTTCCATTTGGAAAAATTAGTATTTTCACCACATGCAAAAATTAATGGCACTATTCATTTTTCTTACACTAGTTGCAGAAAGTATGGGTCAATCTAATAATCTTTACGAAAAAAAAGAATTCATTATTGGTAAGGATACATTACGGTACCGGATATTGTATCCGGCAAACTATCAATCGGGCAAAAAATACCCTCTTATTTTGTTATTACATGGAGCTGGCGAAAGAGGAAGTGATAACGAATTACAATTGGTATGGGGTGCTTCTTTATTTACAGATTCTATTGTAAGAACAAAATTCCCGGCTATTGTGGTTTTTCCTCAATGTCCGCAAAATGATTTTTGGGCACGTATCAACAAATCAGAATCTAAGGATTCGCTTGGTGGCTTTTTTTATAACTCCTCCTTACCTGTTGGTTCTTCTCTTCATCTTGTTATGCAATTGATGGACTATATGGCTGCTTCCGGAACTGTAAATACAAAAAAAATATATGTTGGTGGACTATCAATGGGTGGTATGGGAACCTTTGAACTATTGTGGCGCAAACCCAATTTTTTTGCTGCTGCCTTTCCAATATGTGGTGGAGGTGATCCTTTAAAGATAACTGAATATGGCAAAAAATTTCCCTTATGGATTTTTCATGGTGATGCGGATCCGGTGGTGCCTGTTTCCAATTCACGGGTAATGGTAAACGCTTTGAAGGCCGGAGGCTCAAATCCAAAATATTCTGAATACAAGGGTGTTCAGCATGATAGCTGGAAAAACGCTTTTGCGGAACCCGGTTTATTGAAATGGTTGTTTGCTCAAAAAAAGGGGAAATAGTTTTATATATTCTTACGAATATCTTTTACAACCGATCGGCTTCATAAGATATACCTGCCGACAACCTGATACGATCTAATGTTTCCATTAACAAAAGGGTATCTGCATGACTCATCACAGGACTTTCAGTTAGTCCTATACGCAGGCATTCGTTCACATGTTTTATTTCATATTGATATCCCCATCCCGGCTCTTTATCGTAAGAAATAATTTCTTTGCTATCTATTTTATCGGGGTAATACTCGATAGTGGTTGAAGGCTCATAAAAACGGTTGGTTAATCGTATACGCCCGGCTCGTCCACTAATATCCGCTTCGGTAGCAAGGTTGGTTGAAAAAGAAGAAAATAAATTAGCAATGGCTCCATTCTTATATCGAAATATAATACTGCACTGTTCATCAACTCCTGTAGACGCTGGAGTCATCCATGCATCTATAAAATCTGGTTTCCCCAACACAGAGAGCGCCATAAATACATTATAGATACCAATATCAAGTAAGCTTCCGCCTCCTAATAAAGGATCAAACATACGTTGAGGTACCGGTGCAGTGGGAGCAAAACCAAAATTGATCAATACATTTTGTACAGCACCTAGTGTGCCATCCCGAAGCCATCGCATTAATAACTCGTAATGTGGCATAAATTTGGTCCACAGAGCCTCCATTAGAAATACTTTTTGCAGGCGGGCCAATTCAATCATTTCAGTAGCCTGGCGAGTATTAAGTGCAAAAGCTTTTTCGCACAATACGGCTTTACGGTGATGTAGACAAAGCAACACATGCTCGTGATGCAAACCATGTGGCGAGGCAATATAAATAACATCCACTTCTTTGTTCTTAACCAATGCTTCATAGCTATAATGCCTATATTTTAAGGGGAACTCACTGGCAAACTTATCGGCACTTTCCTTAGTTCGGGAACCGATGGCTATTAACTCGCAATCCTTTACCAATTGCAGATCCGATGCAAACTTTCTTGCGATTTTTCCACATCCTAAAATTCCCCAGCGTATATTTTGCATATTTCTAAATTAAATAATTTCGATTATAAATATAAGCAAGGTTCAATACTATTATCATTTCTACAAATAATTTGGTAGCTGGCACGCTTTTCGCACCTCCTAAACTTTTAAAATTTTTACTTTAAACTGCTTTACATTTGCACGCTCAACAAATTCAACAAAGAAACACTTGGACCATGAAGCGATCTTCCATTTTGTTAATCGTTCTTCTTTTAACAGGCGCAGTAACCTCTTTTATTTTTTTAAATAAAAATAGTTCCGGTAAAGGGTCTGGTATGTTTGGGTCCTCAAAAGATACCACACAGAAACCAGGTTTAACGGATAGTGGTCTATCGGTTACCAATCCACGGAATCCTTCAGCACTATTGGATACTGCCTTATACAACCAAAAAATGCAATGGAACGCAAACGGTGATTCTTCCGGAAAATGGCCAGTGAAATCGGATTATCCGCTTCCCGGAGCATTGCTTCCTTTTAAAAGAATAATTGCATTCTACGGAAATTTATATTCTAAACAAATGGGCATATTGGGCGAATTGCCCGAGCAGCAAATGCTGGATAAGTTAATGGGTGAAGTAAAAAGCTGGCAGGCTGCAGATACTAGTATAGAAGTGATTCCGGCATTGCATTATATTGCAATTACCGCACAGCTAAGCCCTGGCGCAGGAAATACTTACCGTCTTCGTATGCCTTTTAAGGAAATTGATAAGGTTGTAAAGATCGCAGAAAAAATAAATGCATTGGTGTTTATCGATATCCAGGTTGGTTTAAGTACACTTCAAAAAGAAGTACCGGAATTTGAAAAGTATTTTAAGATGCCCCATGTTCATTTTGGAATTGATCCTGAATTTTCGATGAAAGGTGGGCAGGCACCGGGTAAAGTGGTAGGAACCTTTGATGCAGCCGATATTAACTATACGACCGACTACCTCGCTAAAATTGTAAGAGAGAATAATCTTCCACCAAAAATTCTGGTGGTGCATCGGTTTACAAGAGCAATGGTTACCAATACGAAGCAAATCAAACTACGGCCCGAAGTACAGGTAGTGATGGATATGGATGGATGGGGGCATCAGGCAAGAAAAATAAGTACGTATAAAATGTTTATACAACCAGAGCCGGTTCAGTTTACAGGTTTTAAAATATTTTACAAAAATGATTTGAAAGAAAAAGGCGGACATGTTATGACGCCGGAGGAAGTTTTAAAATTAAAACCACAACCAATTTATATTCAGTACCAGTAAAAACTGTGTCAATAAACAAGGGCCCATTTCAAATTAGTGAAATGGGCCTTTATTTGGCCTGATTAAATCGGTTTTTATTAAAATAAAAAAAACAGTGCAACGAATACTTTTTTATAATACCATTCTCACGCTCTTATTTTTTTTATAACGATATAGGCTATTACCGCAATCAGCAATATTAAAAAGGCGGTTAAATACAGCCAGGGAGCATCTTTTATTTTTCTTTTTTCTCTCCTGATTTTCTTTTGCTCTAGTTGTTTGTTGAGATTTTTATGAAGTGCTTCTACATATGTTTGAAGTGCTTTTGGCTCTTTAAACTGTTGAAGGCCTTCCATTGCTTCCTCAGAAAATTCATTGTCGGCCATCCACCGTTCCACCTCATGTTTTTCGCTCTCAGATAGTTGCCCGCTGAGATAATCCATCAACTTTTGATTGTCGATATCTTTATTACTATTGGCTAATATGTTTAATAAATCTTTGTTCATGAAACAATGAGTGCTAAATACGGCTAGCCCCTTTTTTTAATTTTTCTTCTATTAATTGTTTTAAGTTTCGTTTCCCATTTTGAATATAACTCTTTACCTGCATTAATGAAAAACCGGTTTCCTGAGCTACTTCCTGGTAAGATCTCTTCTCCAAATAAAACAACGTTACACATTGCTTTTGCTCACCATTTAATTCATCAAGGCTTTTAGCCATCAATTCAAGCTGATGATCCTTTTCGAGATGAATTGCTTTGCTATTTTCTTCTTCAGCCACAATGGCCATTTGATCTTTCAATTCTACGGGTAGCTTGCCATGCCTGTCTCTAATTTTCATCAGGCAATGATTTTTTGCAACCATGTAAAGCCACGACTTAAAATATTCAACTCTGTATTTATGCAGTTCTGTGATCGTTTTAAGAAAAACCTGCTGTACGCAGTCCTTCGCCTCATCCTCATTTTTCATATACTTCATACATACCCCCAACAAGAGTAGGGTATAGCGATGCAACAATATACCCAGCCATTGATTATCGTGGCTGGCATAAAACTGTTCCAGTAGTTCCTGATCGCTTGTATGGTGGTGTTGGTTACTGTTCACGCAATGAAAAATATACTATTTCTTTCGTACGTTAATTAAAATAGCTTTAAAAATTATCTTACTAAAATTAACTACCAAAACCCTGCTCAAAATGGCTGTTTAAAAAAATTAACCAGATAGAAGATGCAGATATTATTAAAGTTCACAAGGAAAAGGTATTCTTAAAACTTTTGCTCTTTAATCAATTCACTCTTTATAAAAATAATTTCCCAATAACAACCCATAACAAATATCTGTGCTCTGAATAAAGACTGGAATAAAAAAATTGAACGCTTTTATGGTTCTTGAAAAGTATTATTAAAAAATATTCCTGACCCATCGGATAAAAAGCGCATCCCAGTTCAGCATTTTGATGGCAGTATATAGAAGGATGATGGCGAAAATCTTCTTGAGCGCTTCTTTATCTATTTTAATTGCGAGACTGCCGCCAACATAAGCTCCAACTACAAAACCAATAGCAAGTAAACCAACCACTTTAAGATTAATGGGCGTTCCCATTTTTTCACATTCCTGGTAATATTTTAAAAATCCCAGAATTACAACAGGTAAACATAAAACAGCCAGGGATGTTCCCTGTGCCTGGTGCTGATTATAATGAAGGAACAGCACCAATGCCGGTACCATAATTATGCCGCCCCCCACTCCTACCAATCCACTAAGAATACCAGCAGCAAGGCCAATTATAATAATTAAAATCAATTCCTGAGTTTGCATGGTAGTGCTTTTCATGTTGTATGTCTGAAATTATCTTTATAAAAGTCAATAGCCTCTTTAATAATTTTAAAAGCAGTTACGGCGTCCTGGAAATCATCAATCTCTACTTTTTTATTTTCGAGTACCTTATATTGCTCAAAATAGTTTCTTAGCTCGTTTATGAAATGTGGGGGAATTTGATCCATGCTTTTTATATGATTAACCGATGGATCTTTAGAAGCAACCGCAATAATTTTATCATCTACTTGTCCGCTGTCGATCATTTGCATATTGCCAACAACGGTAGCTTCCACCAGGCATAACGGTTGAATAGATTGGGAACAAAAAACGAGTATATCAAGAGGGTCACCATCTTTTCCGAGTGTTTGCGGAATGAACCCATAATTTATCGGATAGTGAAAAGATGAATAAATAACCCTGTCGAGTTTTAATAACCCGGTTGCTTTATCTACTTCATACTTTGCCCTGCTTCCCTGCGGAATTTCAATTATAGCATTTACTATTTCGGGAGATTTTTCTCCATAGTGTGCCCCATGCCAGGGATGCAATACTGTAATCATAAAAAAAATAATTTATTTACCGGCCCAATATCCCAAAAAGGTAGCAGCTAATCCTACAAGTATACTTGCTGCAAAATACAGCAAAAAGCTAAGAACCCGTTGTTCGTTCAAGAGGTTCATCCCTTCAAGTGTAAAGGCAGAAAAAGTAGTAAAGCCGCCACAGAATCCTGTTAAAAGTAGTAATCGTAACTCAGGTGTAAAATAAGATTGCCTGATAGAAAAGCTATAAAATAACCCGACAAGAAAACATCCAACAATATTTACGATAAACGTTCCCCAGTGAAATGATTGAGGAAAAAAGCTGCTGATATATTTAGTAGAAAGGAACCGGGCCACAGCACCTACACTTCCACCAAGTGCAACCATTACCATATTTTTCCAGATCATGTTTACATTTTAATAACTGATTTCAGATCTACCATCCAATCACCTTGAAATTTTATTATACGCAGCGGAGTTGTATCTGTAGGATTGGCGCTATGGTAGTATCTAAAAATAGTAGTACTGTCGTTTTCAACGATAATACCAACGGGACGAATGGAAGATTCTTGATAGGCTTTTTTCTCTTTGGGGCTAAGTTGATCGTAATTGTTTTTTTGTCGTTCAAATAATAACTGGTTGGTAGAATCTTTTAATAAATAAAAAGAAGCCCGGAGGTAATCGCCATCTAATGCAGCCCGTACAAACTCGCGGCCGGCATCTGTAGCATTTTCGGCCTTTGCATATTTTTCAGTAGAGGTACACGCAATTGAGAGTATTAGCAGAGATGCGGCGGAGATTGTTTTGATCTTCATATCCAAAAATAAAAAAGCCTGCAGACATAACCGCAGGCAATTGGTACATTATTAAAAGTTTATTCATTGGTAGCGGAAGTATCTTCGCCTGAAATGCTTTTAAAATGAGGAATAGGTTGGTATTCCTGTTGTTCTCTGTCTTTATCGTGATCGTATGCTTTAATGATGGCTTTAACCAGCCGGTGACGAACAACATCCTCCTCATTCAACTCAATATGTGCGATCCCATCAATATTCTTTAGAATTCTCGATGCTTTCTCAAGACCGCTTCGTTGATGTTTTGGCAGATCAACTTGCGTAATATCTCCTGTAATAATTGCCTTTGCGTTTGAACCAATGCGTGTAAGAAACATTTTTATCTGCAAATCGGTGGCATTTTGCGCCTCATCTAAAATGATGAAAGCATTGTCGAGCGTTCGTCCGCGCATATAGGCAAGGGGCGCAATTTCAATTACACGGGTACTCATATAATAACCCAGTTTATCGGCTGGTATCATATCATCCAATGCATCATACAATGGGCGGAGATAAGGATCAATTTTTTCTTTAAGATCTCCCGGCAAAAATCCCAAACTTTCTCC
>JANNEK010000250.1:0-2001 GCA_031378605.1 Chitinophagaceae bacterium
GGAGAAAGAAATAGTAGAGAAAGTTCAAAACGGCAAAGCGGTTATTGAGCAATTAAAACAGGAAGCAGAAAAGGCGGAGCGTGAAGGGGATTATGGGAAAGTAGCAGAAATACGCTATGGTAAAATAAAAGAGCAGGAAACAACCATTGATGGTTATGCGAAACAATTGGCGGCGATCAGCGAAAACTCGAGATTAATGAAAGAAGAAGTAGATGCAGAAGATATTGCTGAAATAGTTGCTAAATCAACAGGCATTCCGGTAACAAAAATGCTGCAGAGTGATAAACAAAAATTACTTCAGCTAGAACTGCATTTACATGAAAGGGTAGTAGGACAGGAAGAAGCGATTATTGCTGTGTCCGATGCTATTCGCAGAAGCCGGGCGGGTTTACAAGATCCTAAGAAGCCGATTGGCTCATTTATCTTCCTGGGTACAACGGGAGTTGGAAAAACAGAATTGGCAAAAGCTTTAGCTGAATATTTATTTGACGATGAAGGCATGATGACGCGTATTGATATGAGTGAGTACCAGGAAAAGCATTCGGTAAGTCGGTTGGTGGGTGCGCCTCCAGGCTATGTGGGTTACGATGAAGGGGGCCAATTAACAGAGGCTGTTCGTAGAAAACCCTATAGTGTGGTGCTACTAGATGAAATCGAAAAGGCGCATCCCGACGTTTGGAATGTACTGCTGCAGGTATTGGATGATGGACGTTTAACTGATAATAAAGGGCGGGTTGTTAATTTTAAGAATACTATTATTATAATGACCAGCAATATAGGAAGTCATTTAATCATGGATGCGTTTGAAAATGTAAGTGAGAAGAACTTAGAAGCAACTAATGCTAAAGCGAAGGTAGAAGTGATGAATTTGCTACGGCAAACGATTAGGCCAGAGTTTTTAAATAGAGTCGATGAGATCATAATGTTTCAGCCTCTACTTAAAAAGGATATCAGAAGCATTGTAAAAATTCAATTGAAAAATTTGAAGCAATTGGTAGCGCAAAGCAATATTCAGTTGGAGTTTAGTGACTATACACTTGCCTTTTTAGCTGATCAGGGTTTTGACCCACAATTTGGTGCACGACCTTTAAAACGTCTTATCCAAAAAGAAATCGTAAATCAATTGAGTAAGCGCATACTCGCTGGCGATATTGATAAAACCAAGCCAGTATTAGTAGATGTGTTTGATAATACGGTGGTTTTTAGAAATGAGGTACAGGAATTGGAGAAGATGAGTGGAGCGAAGAAATAATACATCTGCTTTGCTGAACAATGAGTAATAGACAGCCACCGCTCTGCGAAACATTTAGTTTCGCAGTTTTATTCTATCGCCTTTGGCGATGAAACGATTAAAGTAAGTAAAAAGGATAATAGAACTATAAAGAAGCAAGCTTCAAATTCTTAAAATAAAAAATCGATGTCTAGTAAGCCTTTTTTTTGTTCGTAATTACTGGCGCTGCTGTAAGTAAAATGTGCTGCTTCTATAACAATACCTGCACGAACGGGATTTTGGTGGATATAATTCAATTTGGAAACGAGAAAATCATCACTACAGATTTCTTCCGGGTGATTATTGCCTGTCCAAACTTTATAATAATCATTGGCGGCGGTACGATTAGCATAGAAGCGGAACATATAAAGTAACCATTCACGACGGCTTTCGGATTCGGATTCAATTGTTTTTGTAATTGCCTTGCTTGTATATGTTTTAAAATCCCTGATAATGTCGCTTAGGTTATTGTTCGGAGCTGTCAATATTAAATGTATATGATTAGTCATTATAACATATGCACCAATCTTCAGATTCTTATTTTTCTGACAAAAACGAAAACTCTCCAGTATAATATCCCGGTATCTTTTCCTGCTGAAAATATCTATCGAGCCGATAATTGAGAAAGTAAGAAAATGAGTTGCGCCCTGATCTCTTATTTTATATATATCAGCATATTCATAGCTCATAACTCTCGATTTCAATAAATAAAATTATAGCGCTCTTTTACT
>JANNEK010000316.1:0-5090 GCA_031378605.1 Chitinophagaceae bacterium
TTTTTGTAACAGTTAACCTGGCAAAATTTTTAAATTTCAAGTAGCTCAGGATTATTTTAGGAGAGACTGCAAAAAAATTTTTTTATGAGGCTGTCTCCTATGTTTGTAAAACTACAATAAAATGTTCTTTGGGTCGTAGCGTCTTTGCGAGATTTTATTTGTCTTTTGACAGCCTCTTTTTAATTCCAATTGGTATTTTTTTGAAGCCCCCATCGGGGCAATATTTTGGTAATAAAATAAAATCGACAAAGAGCCCCATCGGGGCGATACTTTTTATGCCAAATGCCTGTTCATAAATTACAATTTAGCCTGCAATTGCCGTAAACTCCAGAATGCATTTAATTGGTTATATAAAAATGTATATTGCCTTTGACGTCGTTTATCCGGATAACTACTTAGTTAGATTATGATTGATAAAATAATAATGTCGCCCCCATGGGGCTGACAATCTTTAATTGCATAAGTGTTACCAAAATATCAGCCCGATGGGCCTTATGTAACCACCCTATTTTTGTAACAGTTAAGCCGGGCAATCTTTTTAAATTTCATTTAGTAATGGATTTGAACTAAAATTATTTTTCAATCTCTCTCTACAGAATCAATACGAATTTACAATGAAGTGCCTATTTTAAAAACCGCCTTAACCTTTTTTACTTCTTTCACATCCGCAGATTTATTATGATAGACGCAAAAAGCAATTTTTTATGCACACTTTTTGAAGGCAATTACTTAACTGTCAGCATCTAAAAATTTTATCGGGATAGTTATAACAATATAACGCGAAAAACATTTGTCCTAACAGTTAGTAACGCCTCGTAAAATCTTACATTAGTAGTGTCAAAAAATTAAATCAATTTATTATGAAAACACCGATCATATTATTTTTCCGATTTACTAAGCATAAAATCCTTTTTTTTCTGATAGGAATAATTCCTGGAGCTTTATTAGCACAGAACCCCAATTTCGAGCCAGGTGTTCAGAAAATTTATTCTATCGCAGGGCGCGATTGGTTAATATGGGTTCCTACAGACATAACGGTAAAGCACATACTGTTGGTATCTACCACCGGCAATAGCTGTAATACCTATGCTGATGCAATAAATCAAGGGCCGGCAAAAGAAATATTTACCAGAACTACCGGTGTACACAGAGACAAATTTGTAGTGGCCTCCATGATAAGAAAGCCTTCGGAGAATCAATCAGTGGCCGAAATGGGTGAAATAAATGCAGGCTTGGCCATTATTTTTCAATATGGCGCTTCTTTTATTTACGCCACCGATAATACTTCTTTTTTTACCGGCTTATCGCAAGGTGCCCAGGAAATGTATAGATATCTCTCCAATTGGTGCACTGTATATGCTATTGGTTGTACAACCACTTACCAGTCAAAATTCAGAGGAGAAGTAGGTGTAATCCCCGGCGCGTTTATCTCTCAGGTTTATACTACCTACACTCCTAAATATAACTGGATAGCCTGGGGCTCGATCGATCCGCTTGGGATACAGGGACAACTTGCTTATAATTATTTTAATCCTTTATTTCCGGCTCCCAAAACAAAAGGTTCTGAATTCCTAAATTTGGGTCATAGCCCTTTAATATCAGATGCTACCTGGAACAGTACCGGAACTACTGCCAATGATAACGTATGGCTTTGGATGTGCAACGAATGGTATGGACAAGAATTAAAAACTTCCCTTAAAACATATTTGCAGGGTGCTTATAATACGGGCACTGGCTTAATGAATGATAACTTACGTGCTAGTAACCTAATTCCAATGACTGAACCTTATACTGTAATGACTAATTTTACGCATATTGGTGGGGGGGGGGGCGAAACAGGACCGGCCACAGCGTTTGCAGCTACCGGCACACCAGCCAATGACATTGTAGATTGGGTTTTTGTACAACTCCACAATGGCACAACCGGCGCTGTAGTAGCCTCTAAATCGGCCCTACTACAAAGAGATGGGGATATTGTTACTATAGCCCCAACCGGTATAGTTAATAATTATGTAGGATTTGGTGGATTCACAAATGGAAATTATTATGTTTCGGTTAGGCATAGAAACCATTTGGGGATAAGAACCGCAAGTACAATCGCATTATCTACAATTTCAGTACCTACTTATAACTTCACAACATCTCAAAACATGGCTTATCAAAAGACAAGTATCACCACTAATAATGCAATGAGTCAAGTTGGATCTGTATTTACAATGTGGGCAGGAGACATTAACATTGACGAATACGTTCGAGTTACTTCACAAGCATTTCCGCCTATTGCTTCAGACGCAGCATATCTATTAGCAACGATTTTAGGAGGTAATTCGAACGCAACATTTGTTGGATATTCGGTTGGAGATGTAAATATGGATGGCAAAGCAAGAGTCACTACCCAAGCATTCCCACCTATACCATCAGATCAAGCATTTATATTAAACAATGTGCTTGCAGGGAATTCAAATGGTACGGTCCAAACACACAAATAAATTCATATAGTACGATAAGTATATTCTCAGTTTCTTTGATTCATGGTGATTTTGTATTCCTCTAATTAAAAATTGTTCTTCCTTTGTTGGGATCGCCGTAAAACGCAGGAACAGCAAAGGTTTTTTTGATTTATGATGTATGAGTTTTGATTTATGATTGCTGAACCATCGAAATTATTCCCCTTCAGGAGCCCTAAATCATAGTTCCTATATCACAATTCCTCCGTTATTCGTGGCAAAAAATTAACCGCAGGAGTCGCGGAGGCGCAGTGTAATCAGGAGAAAACTCCGTGTACTGCAAAAAGAAATTAAACACAAAGGCCTCGAAGAAAATACCTCACAAAGTTCATAAAGAAGAAACCTCTGTGTAATTCCCGCCTGACTGAATTCATTCGGGCAAGTGTGGTAAAACAGTTAACCACAAAGCAATAGGAAGAAAACAATATTATCCTTGAAAAAAACTTCGTGTTTTCGTGGCAAAAAATTAACCGCGCAATGTAATCAGGAGAAAACTCGGTGCACTTTGTGAAAACAACTCTGTGCACTCCGTGGTAAAAAAAATCACTGGGTTCTAAACACAGAATCTTTGTATGAAATTATTCCCCGAAAGCTTTACATTTATCGGAAATGACCCTGCATTGAATCTTCAGCAAAAAAATTATCGCCTTCAGCAATGGATTGTTGGTGTAGCAGTACTACTCTTTCTCATTAAAATACTTGCCTTCTTTATTACCCACTCGGTGGCAATTTTAACCGATGCATTGGAAAGCACCGTGAATGTAATTGCTGGTTTTGTTGGCTTATATAGCTTATACATAGCCGGTAAGCCTAAAGATTTTGATCATCCCTATGGACATGGTAAGGCAGAATTTCTTTCCGCAGCAGTAGAAGGTACCCTTATCATTATTGCAGGCCTTATTATTATTTACGAAGCAATCAATAATTTTCTTCATCCGCATAACCTTCAAAAATTAGATTGGGGAATTTTATTGATTGCCCTTACGGCGGCTATTAATTATGGAGTAGGTTATATAAGTTTACGAAACGGAAAAAAGAATAATTCCATAGCACTTACAGCAAGTGGTAAACACCTGCAGTCGGATGCGTATTCAACCATTGGATTAATTGTTGGTCTTGCACTTATTTATTTTACCAGGATAACCTGGATGGATAGTGCAGTGGCCATTTTATTTGCAGGTATTATTATGTTTACCGGGTATAAAATTTTGCGTAGCTCCATTGCCGGTATTATGGATGAGGCAGATAATGAGTTGCTCAAAAAAATGGTATTGCTACTCAACGAGCATCGAAGAGAAAATTGGGTGGACCTGCATAACCTGCGGGTAATAAAATATGGCGGACAATTACATATCGATTGCCATCTTACCGTTCCCTGGTACCTCAATGTACATGAGGCACATCATGAAATAGACGAATTAACCAATTTATTAAAAAAAGAATTTGGAGAATCCATTGAGTTTTTTGTTCATTCAGATGGTTGTTTAGATTTTTCCTGCACTATTTGTTCGAAAGCCAATTGCTCCGAACGAAAACATCCTTTTCAGGAACAAGTAAGCTGGACGCTAGAAAATATTTTATCGGATAAGAAACATAGAATAGAGAAGTAGTTTGTGGTTTATAGTTTGTAGTTTATGGCCTGCCTGACGGAAGGCTGGTTTATAGTTGCTGATATTCTAAAATGCCTTATTGCTATTTGGGGTTTGTAGTTTATAGTTGCCGATATTCTAAAACACTTTAGTACTAATAGCATCTTACTTTTCATAATGAATGACAAAAGCTAAGAACTACAGACTACAAACTATAAACTACAAACTAAAACCTTACATTCGTCTTCCAAAAACTATCATCATGCAAACGTGGAAAGATTACCAGGAAAAAAACAAAGATCGATTTTTACATGAGTTGTTGGAGCTGTTAAAAATTCCAAGCGTTAGTGCCCGCAGCGAACATTCGGCAGATATGGTGCGTTGTGCCGAATCTGTAAAAGAATCTTTATTAAAAGCAGGAGCCGCTACTGCTACTATTTATGAAACTGCGGGTCACCCCATTGTATATGCGGAAAAAATAATCGATCCTTCAAAACCAACAGTATTGGTATATGGGCATTATGATGTGCAACCGGCCGATCCGCTGGAACTCTGGCACAGCGGGCCTTTTGAGCCAGTTATTAAAGATGGAAAAATTTATGCACGAGGTTCCTGCGATGATAAAGGACAGTTTTATATGCATGTAAAAGCATTGGAAACGATGGTGCAAACCAATTCGCTTTGTACCAATATCAAATTCTGCATTGAAGGGGAAGAAGAAATTGGTTCGCCCCATTTAGCGATGTTTGTAACTGCACATAAAGAATTATTAAAAGCAGATGTAGTTCTTATCAGTGACACAGCAATGCTTAGTATGGATACGCCTTCAATTGATATTGGTGTACGCGGACTTAGTTATATTGAAGTAGAAGTAACAGGAGCTAACAGAGATTTGCACAGTGGTACCTATGGCGGTGCCGTAGCCAACCCAATAACTATTCTTGCACAAATGATTGCAAGTTGCCATGATGAGAACAATCATATTACTATTCCT
>JANNEK010000319.1:0-15021 GCA_031378605.1 Chitinophagaceae bacterium
ATTACAAAGTTTAAAAAATCTATAATAGTCGACAACCTTTCGGATCCGCCTGCTGGCAAAGCATTTATTCGATTTTTACATTTAGTGGGAAATGGGCCATCGGTAGATGTAGTTAAAGGGGGCTCTGCTGTTTTTTCCAACCGATTGTTTAACGACCAGGCTACTGGCGCAGGACTTGGTTATTTGGCCATTGATCCGGGAACGCTCACTTTCGAATTGCGTGTAGCCGGTGGCGGTAGTATTATAGCCCTATTGTCGAATGCTACCATTGCTGCAGGGAAAATTTATACGATTATTGCAAGAGGTTTTGTTGGCGGAACAGGAAACAAGGCAGTGGGCATGAGTATATTTACAGACAAATAGAGTAAAGAATTTTTTTAAAAGGGGAGGCATTTATTGCGTCCCCTTTTTGATTTCTATAACAACAATATATTTTAAAAACCTCTTTGTGGAGTATTACCACCCGAAAAAACAGCAGGCATTGGTTTGTTTAATAAATACTGGTAATAAAAGGCAAATGTCTCCAGGCGATTATGCTGTGCTTTATTAGAACTATTACCACCAATTCCATGGCGTTCGCCCGGGTATAACATAAATTCGAAATGCTTTTTTAACTCCTCCAGTTTATTTACCAACTGAATACTGTTTTGCATATGTACATTATCATCTGATGTTCCGTGAACAATTCGTAATAGTCCCTTATATTTTTCCGCATAATTCATTACAGAAGTTATTTGGTATCCCTCAGGATTTTCATTTGGAGTGTCCATAAACCGTTCTGTATAATGGCTGTCATATAAATGCCAATCAGTTACTGAGGCATTGGCAATTCCGTAATTAAAAACATCAGCGCCATAGGTGAGCGCCATGCATGTCATGTATCCTCCAAAACTTCCACCGGTAATACCTAAACGATTGCTATCCACCCATGGCTGATTGCGCAACCATCTTCCACAAGCCATATAATCTTCAATTTCGTATTTGCCCAACTGACGATGTATATAGTTCAATCCTTTTTTTCCAAAATGACCAGAGCTTCTATTGTCAAACGCAACCTGAATGATTCCTTCCTGCGCCCACCATTGTGTCGCTCCCCCTGCCTGTCGCCAACGGTCGTACACTGTTCCTGCATTAGGTCCGCCATAAATACTAACAAGTACAGGGTATTTTTTTGCAGGATCAAAATTAACCGGGTAGGTAATTACTATGGGTAAATCAAACAAGCTATCAGTTGATTTTATTCTCGATAATTCAACTTTCGGCATTGCATAATTGTCGAACTCGGTTCCTTTATTATTTCCTAATTCCCGGATAATTTTTCCTTTGGTATCAACAATTGCCATTGCTGGCGGACTGCTAACATTTGAATAGGTAGTAATAAAATAGTTTCCATTGGGAGATAGATTAATCTGATCGTGACTGTATTCACCAAAGCTCAACCGGGTAAGGCTTTTGCCATTTAATCCTACTTTATAAAAATCAAAGCGGGCAGAATTTTCTTTTCGCGCACGGAAATAAACAGTTTTAGTTTTTTCGTCAATACGCAGGATGTCTGTTCCCCAAAAATTTCCAATAGTAATACGATTGATAAGTTTACCATTTCCATCATGGAGGTATAAATTCTCCCATCCGTCCATATCACTCTTTAGAATAAACGTTTTTCCATCGGCCAGAAATTCTATCCTATTAGCTTCATCGAGGTCGATCCAGTTTTTTTGAGTTTCCTCATATACCATTGTTTTTATACCGGTTGAAAGTTCTGAATCATAAATTTTAAGAGTATCCTGCCCCCTGTTCATCCATTGAACCCATAAATGATTCGAAGGGGTCCATAGCGGAGCGCCGAAGTACTGATCTTCTTTGGAATTAAAATCTGCCCATATTGTTTTGGATAAATTTGCAATTGAAATGATTCCAATCTTTACTTCCGGATTTTTGTCTCCCGACTTTGGGTATCGTTCATTTTCTAATTTTCCATGTTGGCCATCGCTCCAAAAAATTGGGAATAGAGGAACCTCTGCATCATCGAAGTGCATATAACACAGATGTTGACTGTTGGGGCTCCACCAAAAAGCTTTATAGCGGCTGCCTCTTCCTAATATTTCTTCATAGTATACCCAAGATGCATAGCCGTTTAATATTGTTTCTGAACCATCATTGGTTAGTTGAGTTTCATTTTTTGTATCCAGGTTAGTAACATAAAGATTATTGTCGGGTTTTGTATAGGCTGCCCATTTTTTATCGGGAGAAAGAGTTGTATTGCGTGCATCTTTTACCGTTGTAAAAGTATTGGTTGGTTTACCAGGGGCATCTTCTTTTTTTTCGTAGGGAGTTATCTTTCCCGTTTTTACATCAACTGAATAACTAACCGATTTATCTTCCTCTTTCCGCAGCTCTATATAATGGTCATTATCTGCCCAGCCAGTTATTACAGGAAGTGGCCTGGAAATATTTGTTGGACCTCCTTTAAAAAGTTGATCGTAACTAAATATTTTTTTTTGAGCCTGCAGACTTAGTATTCCTGCACATAGCAGAAGTAGGGGCAGAAGGATCCTTCTCATGTCTTCAAATTTTAGCAATGAAAGTACGAAAGCAGCATTAATATATTGGTACCCTATAAAAAATACCCATTAAAAATCCAGCCCTTATCTTTATGAATTATTTTATAGACGATATGTTGTTCCGATATATAAAAGAAAAATTAGCACGTCGAAAAGCAAGACGAATTTTCAAAGAGTATCCTTTTGAAATACAAAACTTTCAATTAGAAAAAGAAGGATCGGTACAATTTGCCAATTGGAAAAATCCTCTAATGAAGGATTTTATACTTACTCAAAAACATGTTGATTCTTTTCGGAGATTTATAGCAGAAGGCTCTCTTGCAATTGATATAGGAACGAATATTGGCGATACTACGGTACCAATGGCACTGGCTGCTGGAAAAAATGGCCTGGTATTGGGTTTTGAGCCTAATCCGCATATTGCAAAAATTGCTATCGCTAATGCAGGGTTGAATAAAGACAAAACCACTATTGAAGTACTTCCTTATGCTATTGCAGAAAAAGAAGCTGAATTTTATTATTCTTCTTCCGAAGCATCGTTAAGCAATGGGGGCATATCTCATCAACCAAACAGTATTCACGGTTCATATACACTGCCCTTTAAGATACAGGCAGTCAATCTGGAAAATTTTCTTGAACATAATTATCCTGGATGGCTTTCCAAACTTTCATTTATTAAAATAGATACAGAAGGTTACGATATGGAAATTATTCAATCTATACAATCCTTATTGAATAAATACAAGCCAGTAGTAGAAGCAGAATGTTTTTCTAAATTAACTTCTCAACAGCGAAATGATTTATATGATTGTATTGTGAAACAGGGATATGAAATTTATTATTTTGATGACCTTGGTAATGCAGATTCGGAACAAAAGTTAAGCCAGGCCGATATGCATAAATGGAAACATTTTAATTTTTATGCTGTTCCGAAAAAATCTTCAAAATAACATTGGGCTGGTATCTTTACCAGCCGAGAGTAGATATTAACTTATCTCCTGCATATCTACCAGTTTTTTATAAAAACTATTTTGAGCAATTAATTGATCATGTGTACCCCGCTCAATAATTTTTCCCTTTTGAAGAACAATAATTTCATCTGCATTTCTGATGGTACTTAGTCGGTGGGCAATCACAATACTGGTTCTGTTTTTCATCATTTTACCGATAGCATCCTGTACCAGTCGTTCACTTTCGGTATCGAGCGAAGAAGTGGCTTCATCCAAAATAAGAATGGGCGGATTTTTTAAAACGGCTCTTGCAATAGTAAGTCGTTGACGTTCGCCCCCGCTTAATTTATTGCCACGGTCACCAATAGTTGTTTGGTATCCATCTTCCTTAAGCATTATAAAATCGTGAGCATTGGCTACCATGGCTGCATCTTCTATATCTGCAATATTTGAAGTACTATCACCTAAAGCTATATTGGAAGCGATACTATCGTTGAACAATACGGGCTCTTGAGTAACTATTCCCATATGGTGCCTTAAACTTCCCAGGGAATATTCTTTAATATTCACTCCGTCGATTAGCAATTCTCCATTGCTCACATCATGAAAACGAGGAATCAGATCTGCAAGTGTTGATTTGCCGGCACCGGAAGAACCAACGAGAGCTACTGTTTTACCTTTTTCAATAATAAGATTAATATTATCGAGGATGATGGCATCATCATAAAAAAACGAAACATTCTTAAACTCAATTTTATCATTAAACGAAGAGAGTTTTTTTGCATTGGCTGATTCCTGAACAGTAATGGGTGCCGCCATAATTTCTTCAATTCGGGCAATAGCTGCACTTCCGCGTTGCGCATTGTAAAAGGCAGTAGAGAGCGCCTTTGCCGGATTAATTATTTGGGAAAAAACAATTATGTAAGTAATAAAAGTTTGCGGGCTTAAGCTAAAACCAGGGCTGTTTGCCAAAACCTTTGAACCACCATACCATAAAATAACACAAAGAACAATAACTCCTAACGACTCAGATAACGGCGATGCCATATCACGGCGAAAAGCAATCTTATTGCGTAAATTATTCAGCCAATCATTGGAACTAAAAAACTTACTGCTTACCAATCGTTCTGCATTAAATGCTTTGATGACCCTTAAACCTCCTAAGGTTTCATCAACAATCGACATTAGTGTTCCCAGCTCCTGTTGAGCTTTTCCTGAATCTTTCCGAAGAGATTTACTAAGTCGGCCAATAATAAAACCTGCTATCGGTAATAATATTAATACTACTATTGTAAGGTGGGGGCTTAGAAAAATAAGGGTGCCAAGAAAAAAAAGAATGCTTAGTGGTTCACGAATCAATCCTTCCAGGGTTCCAATGATACTCCATTCAATTTCATTCATATCGTTACTCATCCGGCTAATAATATCTCCTTTGCGTTGTTCCGTAAAATAGCCAATTGGCAGTTGCAGAATTTTTGTATATAGGCCAGCCCTCAGTTTTGTCATAACATGATTTCGGATTGGAGCCATCACCCGATAAGAAAAATATAAGAATACATTTTTTAAAAGGATAGCAATGATTACAAAAACACAAACAACCGCTAAAGCAGTGCTTTTACTATAATTGTTGATCAATTTTGCAAGAAGGTATTCGAGGTATTTTGCAACTGAAGACGCATTAAAAGCAATTTCCGGAACCTGCGAAGGTAAGGTTGGGTTTGGCGAAAAGAGCATCTGTAAAAAAGGCGCAATACCTGCAAGGGAAACGATTGAAAAGATAATTGCGAATAAAATACAAACAAAGTAAAGGAACATATTCTTCCGCTGATCCTTCAGATGTCTTAAAATCGTCGAAAATCGCTTCATGTATACTATTAAAAGGTGCAAAGTAACTAATTTTACCACCATTAAATAGTTAATGAAATGCAAGAAGGAAAGAGACAGAAGCAGGTAGCAGGACTTATTCAGGAAGATTTGAATGCGATCTTTCAGCGTATGGGTCTATCCATGTTAAACGGTGGGATGGTATCTATTTCCGGAGTAAAAATTACTCCAGACTTATTAGAGGCCCGTATTTATATTAGCCTTTTCCAGGTAAAAGATCAGGAGGCTACAATGAAAAAAATTGAAGAGAAAGCCTGGGAAATAAAGAAAGAACTGACTTCAAGAATTTCGAAACAATTAAGAAGGATGCCAGAGTTGAAATTTTTCCTCGATGATACATTAGATAATGTATTTAAAATGGAAGAATTGTTAAGAAGTATTAATACTCCTCCAACTGAAGGAGAATAAGTAATTATAAAGGAACAGAACCTATCAACCTTAAATCAATAAATTTCTTGAACTTTTTATTTGCCTGGCGCTACTTCAAAGCAAAAAAAACTACGAATGCTATTAATATCATTGCATGGGTAAGCGCAGGAGCTATTGCCGTGATTACTGCTTCCTTTATTGTATTGCTAAGTGTGTTCAATGGATTTGAAGGACTCGTAAAATCACTGTATTCCTCTTTTTATCCCGATATACGCATTAGCGGTGCAGCAGACAAAACAATGATAATTACAGATGAACAATTAAGAAAATTATCCTCAGTCGCATCTGTAAAATCCTACTCAAAAATTGCGGAGGAGAAAGCACTGCTGCAAAATGGAGACATGCAAACAATTGTTTTTTTAAAAGGAGTGGATGAACAATACAGTCGTGCAACAGATATTTCCAAAACAATCGTTCGAGGTAAATTTGAGCTGGGTACAGGCGATCATCCATCAATCGTTTTAGGAAGTGGCATTGAATATGCTGTTGCAGCAGATGTAGAAAAAAGCATCTACCCAATGACGGTATACTTATTCCGGCGTGGTGTAAGTGTAAATGTAATTGATCCGTACCAGTCTTTTGCAGCCGATAATATAGTTGGGGCCGGCACTTTTTATATTCAGCAGGAAATTGATAGTAAATATGCGCTTACTAATCTTGCTTTTATGAAAAGAATGCTGATGATGAAGGAAGAAGAATACAACAGTATAGAAATTGCCCTAAATGATCCGAAACAATTAAATAACGTTAAAAAAGAATTAGAAACAATTTTTACCGGCAACTATAAAATTGAAACACGTTACGAACAGAATAAAAACCTTTATTCTATCATGACTCTTGAAAAATGGGTTATCTATGGAATTCTTACATTGATGTTAATTGTTGCCGCATTTACAATGGTAGGGTCGTTAACTATGCTGGTATTGGAGAAGGAAAAAGATATCCAGGTTTTGAAAGCAATTGGTGCCACTAATAATCGAATTCAAAAAATATTTTTAAGTGAGGGTTTATTACTTGGATTCATCGGCGTGTTAATGGGTGTTATACTGGGGTTGGTAATCTGCTGGGCCCAAGTTCAGTTTAATCTGGTGCCTATTCAAGGAGGTACTTTTCTTATAAATTACTATCCGATAAAAATAGTTGGTACAGATTTATTACTGGTGATAGCTACCGTTATGTTGGTTGCATTGATGGCATCGTGGTTGCCTGGCCGACGCGCAGCCATGCAGGTAGTGGAACTGAAAAGCTAAGATAGTTTTGAAATTAATCAGTAATCTCCCAATGTTTCAGGAAGCTGAGCAAGTGCTTTTTGAAGTTGTTCATCATTGGGGGCTATTCCGTGCCAATCATGACTGCCCTCCATAAAGTCTATCCCCTTTCCCATTTCTGTCTTCATTAATATCACCACCGGTTTTTCTTTGCCGGTAAATGTTTTTGCTTTTTCGAGGGAGGCCACTACTTCGTCAACGTCATTTCCTTTTTCTAAATGAATTACTTCCCATCCAAATGATCCAAACTTTGAACCAAGATCTCCAAGGTTCATAACCTTTTTTGTAGGGCCATCGATTTGTTGTCCGTTCCAATCAACGGTTGAAATCAAATTATCTACTTTATGGTGCGCTGCAAACAGGGCTGCTTCCCAAATCTGACCTTCCTGTAATTCACCATCACCATGTAAGGAATAAACAATTGAATGATCTCCATTTAATTTTTTGGCGAGTGCAGCACCTAATGCCACACTCATACCCTGACCCAATGAACCGGAAGCAATCCGAATACCGGGCAAATGCTCATGTGTAGCGGGATGCCCTTGTAACCGGCTATTTAATTTTCGAAAAGTAGCAAGTTCTTTTATGTCAAAATAACCCGACCTAGCAAGCGTTGAATAAAAAATGGGAGAAATATGCCCATTTGAAAGAAAAAAAACATCTTCTCCAACAGCATCCATATTAAATTTAGGGTTATGTTTCATAACCTTAAAGTACAAAGCTGTAAAATATTCAGTACAACCGAGTGATCCTCCCGGATGGCCACTGGCAGATCCATGAACCATACGAACTATATCACGGCGTAATTGGGTAGTTATATCTTTTAAAGCAGGCATAATGAAAATAATGTGGCCGCAAAACTAATGGAATTCGTCAATAGCGCGTTTTGTAAAATAAACTTTTTATGATGCTTTTGCCATTTAATGGATTAATTGGCAATAAAACAACCGTAATTGTTGTTATTCGAATAACATGGTTTATTTTGCACCCGGTTAAAAATGTACCCAACCGGCCAGATTATTAGCACGTAAACAATTAAAGACATTTCAAAAATTGGCTGATGTTACTAGTATTTGATGTATTACTCTCCGTTGCTACTTCCTTTACAATTACTTTTTTGGCAATTCCTGTTATTATTACGGTAGCAGAAAGAAAAAAATTATTTGATATACCTGATGAACGAAAGGTGCATAATACTCCCATTCCTTCTTTGGCAGGGCTGGGAATTTTTGCTGGTTTTATTATAGCCTGCCTGTTGGCTGTTCAGTTTCAAACCTCCTCCGAATTTCAATATTATTTGGCTGCTGCTGTGGTTATCTTTTTTCTTGGACTCAAGGATGATATACTTGTTATCTCCCCCGTCAAAAAATTCATAGGCCAGGTACTGGCAGCATTTCTTATAATATATAAAGGAGGCATACAAATAAAAAGTATGCATGGCTTTTTGGGAATTACCGGACAATTGCCCGAAATGTTCAGCCTTATACTAACTTATTTTACAGTAATTGTTATTATCAATTCATTTAACCTGATTGATGGCATTGATGGATTGGCAGGAAGCCTTGGCCTGATGGCTACTTTAACTTTCGGAGTTTATTTTTTGCAGATTAATATGGTGGCTTATTCGGTACTCGCTTTTTCTTTAGCTGGTGGCCTCATTGCATTCCTGATTTTTAATTTTCACCCTGCTAAAGTTTTTATGGGCGATACAGGTTCCATGCTCATCGGTCTTATTAATGCCATTTTAGTTATTAAGTTTATAAGTGTTGCAGATGCGGCGAATGCAAATTTTTCGATTGAAGCATCTCCTGCTATAGGGTTTGCCATCCTGATGATTCCTCTTTTGGATACACTCAGAGTATTTGGTATTCGAATGATTCATCGTCGCTCGCCGTTTAGTCCTGATCGAAATCATATACATCATCTTTTACTCGATAAGGGTCTCTCGCACCGGGCAATTACACTGGTATTAGTTGGCATTAATATAATTTGTATCGCTTTTGCTTTTCTGGCGAGAAATCAGGGCAGTACCATTATTATTTTGAGTATATGTGGGGTTTTCTTTGCTTGCATTGCCGGGTTATATTATACAAGGAGGAAGCCAAGAATGTTTGTGGCTCGTTCGGTAAAAGGAAATGTAACTTCTTCGATAATAGTACCACTTACAAAGGATTCAATTTTGGAACAGAAAAACTAAAGTTGTATCCCACTGTTATCGGTATTTTACTCTATTATTTTGTAGGATACGATTGTTTTTTTCTTACTAATCCTTTCTTATGTTTTGAAGAATTATACTTCAAGGTATCTGTTTCATCTTTTTTAATCAGCAACAAATTTTTTTAATTGGGTTTTGCATGGTTTTTTTATTTAATGTAGGTTTGCGGTTATATTAACTACTCAATAATATGTCAGAAGAACTTCGTAAGATAAGTGCCAATGTATTAGACGCAATGGAAAAGGCGATCAATCATCTTGAAGCAGAATTGGTAAAAGTAAGAGCTGGAAAAGCAACACCGGGGATTATAGATGGAATAACCGTAGATTATTATGGAAACCCTACTGCAATTAGCCAGATAGGTAACGTTTCTGTAGCGGATGCGCGCACACTAACCATTCAGCCATGGGAAAAAAATATGTTGCAACCAATTGAACGGGCAATAATAGCTGCTAATATTGGCCTCACTCCGCAAAACGATGGTAATATTATTCGTTTGTTTATGCCTCCCTTAACGGAGGAAAGAAGAAAAGAATTGGTTAAGAAAGCACTGGCCGAAGGTGAACATTCCAAAATAGCCATCCGAAACATAAGAAGGGATGCTATGGAACAGGTAAAAAAATTACAAAAGAATGGCCTCAGCGAAGATATTTGCAAGGATGAAGAAAAAAATATTCAGGAAACAACTGATAAGTTTATTTCTATGATTGAAAAACATCTTACAACAAAAGAAAAGGAAATCATGACTGTTTAAGAACCGGGTCATTAATGGATTTTTGGTTTTCTCAAAATTTTTAAGAGCCATAAGCAATGTAATTCCAATTAATTTTTACTGGATTATTTTTTATTTATTAGTCATATATACTCCCGTCAAAATTATTGCCAGTCCGGCAATTTGAATTGAATTGATAAGATCTCCATCCAGTAATCCCCAACCTAAAGAAATAAAAGGAATGCCATAAGTAACCATAGAAGTGAAAACTGTTCCTGCTCTTTTAAGAAGCATATAAAAAAGAATGGTCGCCAAAGCTGTTCCCAAAATACCAAGTGTAAATCCAGAAAGTGTTGAATATATAATTTCCCTGTTTTGTAAAGGCAACTTAAAATATCCTGTAAAAATCAATATGGAAAACGCAGGTAAAATCAAATAAGAAAAGCCAACTGCTGCAATTTTGATCGGACTGATGTCTTTTAAAAATCGGTTAACAATATTTACGTTAAAGCCATAACAAATAGTTGCTATTACTACCAATGCGGCATAAGATAAATATTCGAGGTTGAGTTCTTTATTGGCAAGGAATAGTAGAAGCATTCCCACAAACGCGATCGCTACACCCAACAGTTTATTTTTTTGGAAATAGTTACCGAAAAAAACGAGGCCAATTGAAATTGTAAATACAGGAGTAAGGGCATTCAAAAATCCAGCAAGAGAGCTGTTTATTTTTGTTTCGGCAATACAAAATAAAAAGGCAGGAATCATACTTCCTATCAGGGCTGATAGAAAGACATACTTCTTTTTATTTTGGGGTATCTTTTTGAACTGTAAAATGCCAATTGGTAATAAAGCTACCCCAGCACTCAATATCCGAATAGCAGCCAATTGATAGGCAGTAAGAGTGGGCTCACCGTTTACTCCAAACATACCACGTTTCATCAAAATAAAAGAACTTCCCCAGATAATTGCTACCAGAAAATAAAGTACCCAGTTGATTAATTTATTTGTTGAATTGATCATGTTAAGGAAACTGCAAGTTGATAATAAACGCTCAAAATCCAATAACTTTAAATAAAACCATCATAATAATGAATAAAATAAAATTAAAAGAAATTAGTACCAGGGCGCCAAAGGATCTCGATAAAGAATCAACAAAGCAAAAAACCCAGAAGATCCTGGAAGAATTAGATGACTTGCAAAACCTATTGTATGCCGAAGCAAAACATTCTATTCTTGTAATCATACAGGGAATGGATGGAAGTGGTAAAGATGGTGTAATACGAAATGTTTTTGGAAAACTAAACCCACAGGGAGTTACAGTGAAATCCTTTAAGGCGCCAACAGTTGAAGAATTGAGCCACGATTTTTTATGGCGCGTGCACAGCGCTACTCCACCAAAGGGAATTATTCAACTATTCAATCGCTCGCATTATGAAGATATATTGGTTACCCGTGTTCATAAATGGTGTGATGATAATACTGCAAAAAAAAGGATGAATGCTATAAATGATTTTGAGAAATTACTTGAAGAGCATAATAGTACTCATATCCTGAAATTCTATCTGCACATATCACCGGAAGAGCAGCAGGAACGCCTCAACGAACGTATTCATGACCCAACCAAACAATGGAAGTATAATGAAAAAGACTTTGCGGAAGCTAAACTATGGGATGTTTATATGCAGATGTATGAAGAATGTTTTGAAGAATGTAACAAGGTTCCGTGGAGTATTGTTCCTTCAGATCAAAACTGGTTTAAAGAATACACGATTGCAACAGCCCTTTGTGATTTATTAAAAGGACTTAATATGGAATATCCTGGTCTTAAAAAGTAAAAAGCCTGGAAATACACAAATATTTTGAGATAATAATGATGTTTATGCAACCTTTTATCAACAAAACAGCACTTATATAAAAAAATTATTAAATTCATTTTTGAATTTATTTACCAACTAAAAACTAATTATTATGGGAATGCTAAAAGAGTTTAAGGATTTTGCCATGAAAGGCAATGTTATTGATCTGGCCGTGGGTGTTGTTATTGGAGCTGCTTTTGGAGCAATTGTTGGGGCAGTAGTTGATAATATTGTAATGCCTATCGTTGGAATAATTACTGGAGGTATCAACTTTGATTCTCTTTCACTTAAGGTAGGAGACGCCGAACTTAAATACGGGTTGGCTATTTCAGCCGCAGTTAAATTTATTGCCATTGCTTTATTCCTCTTTTTGGTAGTTAAAGCAATCAATAAATCAAAGAAAGCAGCGCCACCTGCACCTGATCCAGGGCCATCAAGCACTGATAAATTATTAATGGAAATTCGGGACGGACTTAAAAGATAATTTCAGTTACGCCTGATAATTTTTAACTGTTCCTGCAACCTATAAACCTTTTCGAAAAATCACTTAATCGTAAAGGCCTACAGCAAATTGCAGGAACAGTTCTATTATATTTTGAACCACAAAAAATAAACAATGAAACAAATCGGATTAGTAGTACTATTTGCTATTTCAATTGCTCAATTAAAAGCACAGGACCAAACAGTGCAGGATCTTAAAAATGCTGCTGGTAAGTCTATCGAAAAAGATCCAAAGGATACAACCGTAAAAACCTGGAAAAAAGGTGGATTGTTCAATGCTAATTTCGGACAAACATCCTTGTCAAACTGGGCAGGTGGCGGTGATAAATTACAATTGAATGCATCAGGTTTTATAAACTTATTTGCTTTTTATGCAAAAGATAAACACGCTTGGGATAATAGTCTTGATCTTGGTCTTGGGTTTGTAAAAACTACTTCGCTGGGCGATCGTAAAAGTGATGATCGTATTGATTTATTATCTAAGTACGGATATAAAATTGCTTCAAAATGGTATTTATCCGGATTGGTGAATTTTCGTACTCAAATGGCACCCGGATTTAATTATCCTAAAGCAGATTCAAGTGTAAAAATTTCTCAGTTTTTAGCCCCTGCGTACTTGATTGTTTCGGCTGGGTTTGATTATAAACCAAATAAAGATTTTTCACTTTTTATATCTCCACTAACAAGCAGATGGGTGATCGTAAATGCAACAGGGCTTTCGCAACCTGGTAAAAAGGGTGGCGTTTATGGAGTTCCGTTAGGCAAATCGATAAACAATGAAATAGGAGCCTATTTAACAGCAAACTATTTGAAGGAAATTGTAAAGAATGTGATCTATAAAGGAAAGCTTGATTTGTTTTCCAATTACAAAAGAAATCCGCAAAATATAGATGTGTTTATGACACATTTGTTGAGTGCAAATATCTTTAAAGGCATTTCAGCGAATATAGGATTGGATATAGCATATGATGATGATGTTCGGATTTTAGGAAAAGATAATGCATCCCGCAGAACTCAATTCAGACAGTATATAGGTTTTGGATATTTAAAGAAATTTTGACCGGATCCTTCGCCAATTAAGGGTTGATTTAAACAGGTTTCTATTTTCCGCAGATTGCGGTAAAAAGGAATTAAATGATATATTTGTACGGCATTTTGAGTATCTTCAAAATGCCGTTTTTTATACCAAACCAAACAGCAAGTATGAGAAAATCAATCTTATTCGGTACTATTATCTTTTGTTGTACTCAGGTTTTTGCACAGGATAACGGAATAAAAGATATACAAAACCAATCTTCCAGAAACGGTACAGACGACACCTCAAAAAAATCGAATAAAGTCTGGAAAAAAGGAGGCAATTTTTCATTGAATGTTGGGCAGGGAGGAAGTAGAAACTGGGCCTCTGGTGCAGAAAAATTTTCCCTCTCAATTGCTACCTATGCAAATCTTTATGCAAACCGTAGAATAGGAAAATGGTCTTGGGACAATACCCTGGATCTTGGTTATGCCTTGGTTAATACATCTTCACAAGGCGTTCGAAAAAATGATGATAAGATCGATCTGTTTAGTAAGCTTGGAAGAGATATAACTAAAACAATCAGCGTATCGCTGGTCGCAAATTTTCGTTCGCAGTTTAATGATGGATTCGATTATAATTATCTCGGTAAAGGGTATCAACGTCGAACTTCAGGGTTTATGGCTCCGGCTTATATAACATTTGCGCCGGGTTTTGATTGGCATCCAACATCGAACTTTTCTATATTCCTTGCTCCTGCTGCAGCCCGGGCAATAGTAGTAACCAAGGAACCCAAAAGTTATCTTTTTCAGGCTGGTATAATTCCGAATGGTGGTGGATTTGAATTACCACTCTCTACTTTTTATGGTGTTGATCCGGCGCGTCAGGTGCGCATGGAAGTGGGCGGATTTATGTCAATTAATTATAAGAAAGAAATTCTTAAGAACATTAACTATAAAACCAGGCTTGATCTTTTCTCTAACTATCAGCAATCCTCCCGCTTTGTTGCTACCGGCCCCGATAAATTACAAATAACCAACCTTGGTCCCAATCCGCAAAACGTAGATGTATTCTGGACCAATACATTTAATATGACTGTAAACAAATGGATGCAGGTAACCTATAATTTTGATTTAATTTACGACGATGATGTTCGTCAGTTTGGACCAACTAAATCATCTCCCGCTGCCCAGCTAAGATCTTTGCTGGCTATTGGAGTATCAGCCAAATTCTGAGTAAATTTTTAATAAGTTTTGAAGTCCCGGTCGTAGATTGGGACTTTATTTTTACATTGAAAAATTTGACTAGTGAGCCATGCATCTTACCAAATAAAATTAACCCATTTCGAAGGTCCGTTTGACCTGCTATTGTTCTTTATCGAACGGGATGAATTAGATATTTATAATATTCCTATTACCAAGATCATCAATGATTTTTTGGATTTTATACACCAGGGCGAAAAATTGAATATTGAACTCAGCAGTGAATTTATTTTATTCGTTTCCACCCTCATGCGCATTAAAGCAAGGTTATTATTGCCGCGTAAAGAAATTGATGCTGAAGGCAATGAGATAGACCCTAGGCAGGAACTGATCGATAAAATCTTAGAATACAAACGCTTTAAAGA
>JANNEK010000328.1:0-27108 GCA_031378605.1 Chitinophagaceae bacterium
AAAAAATTAGTATGTGACACGTTGTTATGCTAACTATTAATAAAAGTATAAACTATCTAGACAAAATATTATAGGGTTCATTCTAAAAAAACTTCGCGCTTTCGTGGCAAAAGATAACCGCAGACGCAAAGCCGCTGAGATGAGTATTGCATCCTTCTGCAGTAAAAAATTAGTATGTTACCCGTTGTTATGCTAACTATAAATCAAAGTATAACCTATCTAGACAAAAAAGTATAGGGTGCATTCTAAAAAAACTTCGTGCTTTCGTGGTAAAAGATAACCGCAGACGCACAGCCGCGGAGATGAGTATTGCATCCTTCTTCAGTAAAAAATTATTACGTCAGAATAGATTTAACTTAACACTAGTATCTTTTAATGTACTATTTAATATTGTTATGAAAACAGTAATAATAGTTAGACATGCCAAAAGCAGTTGGGCCGACATAGGAATGGCTGATTTTGATAGACCGCTAAACGATAGAGGCAAAAAAGATGCCCCTGAAATGGCAGCAAAACTTAAGAAGAAAGGAATAAATATTGATCTTTTTATTTCAAGCCCTGCAAAAAGAGCAAAAAAAACAGCGCAATTTTTTGCCGAAGAATTCGAGTATCCTAAAGAAAAAATTTTGTTAGTACCACAACTTTATCACGCAGGTGTTGCTGATTTTATGGAAGTCATTTATAAGCTCCCTGATACCATAGATACAATAATTCTTTTTTCTCATAATCCCGGCATCACTGAATTTGTGAATAGGCTAACAGACATAAAAATTGATAATATGCCTACTTGTGGAGTATTTGCTGCTACCGTAAATTGTGATAACTGGGTTGATTTTGGGCAGGCAAAAAAAAAGTTCTCCTTTCTTGAGTATCCTAAAGCAGTATAAACTCGAAATAATCAATTTATTGTACTTGGGCTAATTGGTTATTATGACTTATTTTTTCCTAACTTTAAAAGTATTTCAAACCCCCTTTTTTAGAATCTACCTGATTATTTTTATGTTGATCAGTACATAAACCTTTATACCATGATTCCAAAATTTGTTATCACCTCAAGCGCTGGATTAAAGTTTACCACAATATTTTCGATAATAACTTTGTTTTTAGTATCCAAAAGTAACGGTCAGGGTGACTCTTCCTGTACGGGTTACCCGAATATAGGACAGAAAAAAGTAACAGGTATTTCCATTGGCGGTTCTCCCGGTACACCAAGATATGTTTCTTTGTTACAATACACACCCAAGGTATATAATCCATCAGACTTTAGCACTTTATACCCTACAATCATTTATTTTCCAGGAAATGCAACCGCTGCTGCTAATCCTCCGGGAACGATTGATCCTTGCCGGATGATTTATGATCAAACAACTTCCTTACCTGGGAAAATTGCCGAGAATAAATTTCGCGACTCAGTTTTTTCCGGCGGAAAATGGAATCATTTTATCGTGTTATCATTTCAATATAATACCTATAACTATCCATCTGATTTTCCTTCCGCTGCATCTGTTGATTCTGTAATAGACTATGTGCTGGCAAATTATCGGGCCGACCCTGCCAGGGTATACCTTACCGGTATGAGTGCAGGTGCCAATATTGTTGTAGAATATGGGGGCAGTAGTGTGGCGCGTGCACAAAGGGTGGCTGCTATAAGCATATCATCAACCTGCTCCCAGGTAGGCATTTTTCCTAACGGTGCGAATGCCGGGGCGAATATTGCTACCGGGCGTCTGGCTACGCGTTTTATTTCCTGTACAACAGATGGCTCCTGTGCACATTCTGGAACACAGGGATGGGTAAACGCTATAAATTCCAGCAACCCCAATCCGGCATCCGAATTAATTGCCTTAAATGGCTCAGCAGGACAATTAGCCTGTGAAGGATTTGCGCACAACAGTTGGAATAAATTATACGATTCTTCTTTTCGATTTAACGGTACCAATCTGTTGGAATGGAATTTTCAGTTTAGCAGAAATGCCGTTGTTCCGGTATTACTTCAAAGCTATACCGCAAGGCTTAACCAGGGAAAGGTATTTCTTAACTGGATCACTACCCGGGAAATTAATGCAAGCTCTTTTGCTATCGAAAAAGCAGGCACTAATCTTCGGTTTACAGAACTGGTTAGTATTAAAGCAAATGGTAATTTAAATTTACTTAATAAGTATAGTTATATCGATGAAAAACCTTTAGCGGGGTTGAACTACTATCGCTTGGTGCAGGTAGACGCAGATAATAAAAAAAGATATTTTGATACACGTATAATAATGCATGCCCGCAATAATAAAGTAGCAGTTGTGATACTACCCAACCCTGTTTCGGATGAGGTAACAGCATTTATTACGATCAACAAAGCACAGCGCGTTTCTATCACCGTTACTGATATGAATGGAAGGGTACTAAAAAATAAAACTGCTTTTTATGGTGAAGGGAGTAGTGGAATAACTATTCAAACAGGTAACATTCCGAATGGCGTATATTTTTTAAAAACAGCCGGAGAAGATTTTTCGGATGTACAGAAGATTATAAAGCAATAGAAATTTTAAAAAATAATTTCTGAATGAAGAATAATATAGCAAAGACATTCATTTTACTTTTCATTTCTGAGCTTTTCTGCTAACAAGATACACCCCGGTTACGATTAACAACGCAGCAATAATTTTATTGACTGTAAAGGTTTCATTAAGAATTAGTACCGCAATAATAGAAGCGAAAACCGGTTGTGTATAAATGTAACTGCCCGTTATTGCGGCACCAAGCTGTTGTATGCCGTACAAATTAAAAAGATAGGCAAAAAACGTAGCGCCAATTACGATAAAACCTGTTGCCAGTATTTCTTTCCCGGTAAAAAAACTCCAATTAATTTCTGAGAATTCGGCGAATCCGATTGGTATTACAAATAAAAGAGCAAGCGTAAATACCCAGCGAATAACATGAACAGGATTATATTGTGTCATGAGCGGCTTTACGAGTACAAAATAAAAGGCATAGGAAATGGCATTAATAACAATAAAAACATCACCCCATAAAATTGAATTGCCTGTTGTATTATGTTCTCTATTCAGCGCAAGTATAATTGCACCTGAAATCCCGGCTACAAGGCCGGCAATTTTAAGCATACTTAATTTTTCAGTGCCAATCCAGGCTGCAATCCCGGTAATAAATATCGGAGTAACTAATATTAACAGAGACGCATGAATACTAAGTGTCATAGAAAGTCCCTTAATAAAAAGCATTTGGTTTACAACAACTCCTGTAATGGAGCAAAGTAAGAATCGGCCAAGGTGTTTTTTTTGAATTCGGGCTTTTGTGGATGAAAAAAAGATCAGCCCCCAAAATAGTAAAGTGCTTACTCCAACACGTATAACATTAAGCCCGAACGGAGCAATAGATTTCTTTGTTATATATTGTACTGCACTGAAGTTAATACCAAAAATCAGGTTAGCTGAAAGTACGGCGGCATGGGCTTTCCAATTCTTCAAAAATAAAATTTGAGTAAAATTAAACATCCTCGTAAATCAACAGCCAAATGATTTAAGCGAATCCTCTATAGTTGATTTATAATTTTCCATTTGGAAAATTGTTTTTTTGTAAGGAAAAGCGTTGGCTTTTTGAATTGCTTCTTTCAATTCAAAATCTTTTTGTAGAATAACCAGGGCAAATTTTTGTTGAAGAAGATATTTTCCAAGGTATTCCTGCTCAGCTTGACCTGGTGTGGGGATAAGAATTGAGCGTACTCCAATTTTTGCATAATCCATTATAGAAGTATAGCCCGAGCGACTGATAACATAAGAAGCTGAACACAGGTACTTATTAAGAAGAGTAGCAGATAAGTGATTAAAAACAGTAATGTGCGAAGGTGCGTTAAGTTGTTCTGAATTACCGGGTAAACCTCTAATAAGTACCAAATGAGAGCTTAAAGAGGCTGCATCTATTAGTATTTTTTTTTCAAGCAAGGTTCGTTGGGGTTCGGGCCCCGAAAGAATGATAAGAATAAAAGGCGGTTCTTTTTTTAAGGCTTCGCATGGTTCAATTCTCGATAAACACCCAAGATAATGCAATGGAATGGCTGGTAATTTTTCAGGATGTGATAGCTCACCTGCTAAATTTGATTGGCCCTTAAAGTCGGGCACCCAACAAATTGAATAACGATTGATATACCGGTAATTAAAAGATCGAAGAATACGGTCAACAAATAATCCAAACCCACTCTTAATACCCAATTGATGGGTAATAAATATTGAACGAATTTCAGAGGAATAAAAACCAAATCGATTGTCTGAAATGAGGAGATTAACCTTCATTTGCTTAACATACCGAGATAGCCACTGGTGTTCCTTATTGATTTTAATCAAAATCTTTGGAATCTGAAAAATTAATTTAAGTTTAGTTTGCCAACCTGATGACGCATAATTTAAACCATATCCATTTAGGAAAACATACTCGATTTTCGGAAATTCTTCCGATAATAATGCCTTCTGGGTTGAATTGCAGGCTACTATTACATAATAATTCAATTCAAGTAAGTGCTTGATAATCGGAATACTACGGGTAGTATGTCCCATTCCCCAATCCAATAGTGCAATTACCACCGCTGGATTTTTTAATACTTTGTTATATTGGTTAATTTCAAGCAACCCTGATACTAAATTTACGGAAAAATAGTTCTAATTTAGGCAAAACCAATTCTATGAAGCGTTTCAACTTATTTCCCTTAATCTTGTTATTCGTTGTTAGCATCATTTTTGTATCATGTGCAGGTAGTAGCCGCATGGGTGGAACTAGTAAAAGATGTGGATGTGGCTTAAATAAAGGCTTTGTAGGTTATTAAAATCTAATTTGCATGAAACCATCTAACAGAGATTTGCTTGTTTTGGTAAAAGACGAATTGCGCAGTTCCCTTTCAATAGAAATGGAATTGCAAAAAATTAATCAACTGTTGATTGATTTTGAAACACCCCGGAATTTGTTTAATTCCTATGAAGTGTTTGATTTGAACAGGTACAAAAAGGTTAATACCGTAAGTAAGGTGGAAAAGATAATGAGAGAAAAAGTATTAAAGCCGTTCATCTTTATTTTAAATAAAAACTGAATAATCACATAATTATTCAAAAAAAGGAGGATCAAACGATCCTCTTTTTTATTTAGATTAGTTTTTGTAAGGCCATTTTTAATTGATTTAACATATATGGCACTTCCTCCATTTTACAAGTGCCCACACTCAAACGATACCACGGAGAATTTCGATTTGTTCCAAACGCATAAAATGGAACAATTGCCAATTTTGCTTCGTTTAAAAGATAGGCCGTCACGTCACTTTGATTTTCCAGTTTTTTTTCTTCTTTTGTTATCTTCCCAACCAGGTCGATTTTAATCGTAAGATAAATAGCAGCCTGTGGAGCAATGGCGTCTGTATTAAATCCTTCTTTTTTTAATTTGATCAAACCATCATAAATTCCATGTAATCGCTCTTCAATCTTTTGTTTGAATTTTTTCAGATATTCATCAATATGTTCTTTTTGATACAAATAACGTGCTACCGCTTTTTGTTCAGCCATTGGCGCCCACGCTCCCACATGACCTAAAATAGCCTTCATTTTCGATAATATTTCTGCAGGACCAACGGACCAGCCTACACGAACACCGGTAGCTGCAAAAACTTTACTAATCGCATCAATAAAAATGGTATAATTTTTCATGGCAGGTCTTAAGCTTACCGGATTATAATGTACAATAGACCCAAAAGTCAAAAAACGATACATTTGGTCGTACATTACATATAATTTTTTTTCTCCTTCTCCCCTACGTTCATTTTCTACCAGCACCATATCACAAATTGCTTCCAGGTCTGCTTTTGTAAAGGTAGTTCCAGTAGGGTTTTGCGGTGAACATAGAGAGAGCAGGGTTGCGCCCTTAATATGTTTACGAATATCTTCTACCGAAGGCATAAAATTTGTTTCTGGCCCTGCTTCAATTACTAAGTGTTCCCCACCTACAAAATGAGTATAATGATTATTATTCCAGGAAGGAACAGCATAAATAATTTTATCAGTTGCATCACAAATAGCACGGAAAACCGAATAAATTAATGGCCGGCCACCGCAGGATACTAATATTTCATCCATTGAATAATCCAATTGCTCACGCTCCCTTAAAAAAAAACCAATTGCTTCACGTAAATCCAGGTTTCCCTCAGCAGCAGGGTAGTTGGTGAAGTGTTGCCTGTAAGCAGCTACTATTTCATCTTCCAGTTCTTTAGGAATAGGAAATATTGAAGGATCAAAATCGCCCACGGTGAAATTATAGATCGTTTCGCCTAATCGAATTTTCTCCCTAATTTCTCCGCCCAGTTTTACAATTTCGGAACCAATTAATGTTTCTGATAAGTAGGATAGTTTCATAGAACAAATGTAAATTCATCAGCCCATACAAACCCATCTGGAAAATAAAAAAGAAATAATATTATTCAGGAGGTAATAAAAAGACCTCCTGTATTTTTAACGGAGGTCTTTTTTCATTAAGATCATATTATTGAATAAGCTTGTATTCTTTAAACAAATTAATCTTTGTTTGCTCAACTTGTTGACGGTAACTTTTCCATTTCCCTTCAAAAAAAGTGTTAGTCATTTTTACAGCTTCAGTAATCAGTTTTTCTGCGTTTGTAATTAATATTTCTTCCTGTGATCCCGGAACAATAGGTTTTGAACCGATAGACTGATTGGCTTCTTGTATTCGGGTCATTACTGTAGGGTCAGATGAACGGGTTATACCCTGGCGATCAGAAGTTTTTCCATTAATAAATTCGCGAATTGTTTTAATAGAATCCTGTAATGCCTTGGTTGATGTAACCAAAGAATCCGCTTCTTTACCTTCAATATTTTGCAATTGTGCATTCATTTTAGAAAGCACTTCGGATGCTTCTGTCAGCCGGTCCATTGCTTCTATAAGTTTGTTTGTACTATTTCGCAGGCGGTCATATAATTTCCGTTGAGCTTGTTTTACATCATTTCGGTTGCCTGTTCTGGGGTCGTCCTTTACCGTTATAAAAGTTGAATCAGATTCTCTTTCCAACGTAATTACTATTTTATATATGCCTGGCAATACTTGCAATCCACCTGGTTCCGGATCGCCCGGTTTTGGTTTTAGTGATCCTGGCTGCCTAAATCCTTTCTCCTCCATATTCCAGTAAGAACGATTGAAGCCAGTATCTACCTTCCACCGGGTAGTTCGAATCAGTTCATTTTGATCGTTATATATTTTTACCCAAACACTATCACGGCTACCAATACCTGCTATTACTCTTCCACCCCTGCCACCACCTTGCCCACGCCCACCCTCACCTTGTCCGCCGCCCGGTCTTCCTGCAGGATTCGGATTTTCGATTGTTGGAGATGTAATGACGGCAGAATCTTTTTTGGGTGCTCCTGCAATTTTATTTATTGAATAAGAGATGGCTGCTCCTCGTCTTCTGTTTTCTGCATCCCACAAACCTGCAAGGCTCCATTCGTAGCCGGTGGCTGGGCGATAATTTATTTGATAAGCATCCGGGGCATTAAACACCGTTAAATTTTTTATGAGTGCTCCTTTCGATGAGGCTAATTTCCTTAATGGACGGATATCATCAAGTATCCAAAGCGATCTTCCAAATGTTGCAATCGCAAGATCTGCTTCCCTTTCCTGTATTGCTAAATCATAAGTAGAAACGGAGGGATACCCATTTTTCCATTGCTGAAAACTTACTCCATTATCTAAACTCACCCATAAGCCATGTTCAGTACCAGCAAAAATTAAATTTGCTTCAGCGGGATCCTGCATTACACACAATGCATATCCTTTTACTTTATTTTCATCAACTAAACGGGTCCATGTTTTTCCAAAATCATTAGTTCGAAATATATAAGGCTTAAAATCTCCCTGTCTGTAATCATTGGCTACTACAAAGGCTTCTCCAGCATTATGCTTAGATGCCTGGATTTGTGGAATCCAGCAACCTGTAGGCATACCCGAAATCTTTCCCCGGAAATTTGTCCAGGTTTTTCCTCCATCGGTAGTTAATTGAATATTGCCATCATCCGTTCCTGCCCAAATCACCCCTTTTTGTTTCGACGAGGGGGCGATCGTTATTATTGTATTGAAGGTTTCTGCACCCGTGATATCCAGCGTTAATCCGCCAGTTTCATCTAGTTTTTGTTGTTGGGGGTTATTGGTGGTAAGGTCGGTTGAAATAGTTTCCCACGAAGCTCCTTTGTTAATACTCTTATGCAGAAACTGACTGCCGTAGTAGATTGTATTATTATCAAAAGGATCCTGTGCGATGGCTGAGTTCCAGTTAAAGCGAAGCTTTATTTTTAAATCTGTTGCGGGAGGTTTTATAAACCATCGGTCACCTGTCTTAATATTTTGTTTTCCAACATTACCTCCCTGGCTCATCGAATAAATCCAATTGGCGTCGTCCGGATCTGGCATTACATCGAATCCATCACCACCACCTACATTTTCCCAATAATAATTTCTTATACCACCATTGGTAAAAGTATAAGCCGGGCCATGCCAGCTACCATTATCCTGCATACCACCCATTACATGGTAAGGCATTTCATTATCTACGTTAATATGATAAAATTGGCCAACAGGTAATTTTTCATCGAATACCCAATTGGCTCCACGATCGCGGGAAATACCAATTCCTCCATCATTTCCTTCAATGATAAAATTTGGGTCGTTGGGATTAATCCACCAGGCATGATGATCGGGATGTATTCCACTATAAGGTATCAAGGTTTGAAAAGATCGCCCACCATCTTCACTAACGGTTACAGTTGAGTGAATATCATAAATTCGATTCTCATTTTTTGGGTCAACATAAATTTCCTGATAATAAAAGGGCCGGTCCGTTACCTGTGCAGGATCGCTATTAATAAGTGTCCATTTAAATCCACCATCATCGCTTTTATAAAAACCGTTTTTAGAAGATTCAATTTTTGCATACACACGCAAAGGCATACTGCGGGCGAAGGCAATTCCTATTCTGCCTAACAATCCTTCTGGCATCCCTTCTTCCTTTCCCGATTTTTTCCAGTTCTTTCCTCCATCCACCGTAATATACATGCCACTGCCTGCGCCACCACTTTTAAAGGTCCATGGCTGGCGACGGTGCTGCCACATAGAGGCTATCAATTTATTAGGATTTGATGGATCCATTACCAACTCTGCACAACCGGTAGTATCATTTACATATAAAATTTTAGTCCAGGTTTCACCACCATCGGTTGTTTTATAAACACCCCTTTCGGGATGTTCGCTATAAGGATTTCCTATCGCGGCGGCATACACCGTATTTGGATTTACCGGATCAATAATTACCCGGTGAATATTTCTTGTTTTTTCAAGTCCCATTCTTTTCCAGGTTTTGCCGGCATCTAATGTTTTATAAATTCCTTCACCGATGTTAAGAGAGTTACGTGGATTACCTTCACCCGTACCTGCCCAAACTACAGAGGGGTTGCTTTGTTGGATAGCAATAGAACCTATGTTCAGTAAAGGCTGTTCATCAAAAATTGGTTCCCATTCACTACCGCCACTTACAGTTTTCCAAACACCACCTGATGCAGCTCCAAGATAAATTGTATTGGGGTTATCATGTATTACATCAATAGCAACAATACGACCACTCATACCACTAGGTCCGATATTGCGGGGTTTCCAGTTTTTGAAATGTTGATTGATGTTAATGGGCTGTGCTTGCAGTATACCACTAACAAGAATAGCCATTAAGAGAAATGCTCTTTTCATGTGCAGTTAGTTTTTGAAGAACAATAAAATTAGGGGAATATGAAATTGGCTGCTTATTTTTTATTTATGCGGCATAAAAAAAACCACTCCAAATTAATGGAATGGTTTATGGCTTTACGTAAGATGGATAATGAACTTATTGTTTAATAAATTTTTGACTTTCGTTGAATTGGGTACCCTGGATCGCCAGATAATAAATGCCCGGTGCTAAGGCTTCAATATTGATAGGAATATTGGCCGCACCCGAACTAAAATTAGCTGACCATACACGAAGTTGCCGACCATTAATATCGCGGATTGAAAAATTAAGTTTTTGCGATTCTTCTATTTCAAAAGAAAGGAGAACGGATTTGCGGGATGGAACCGGGCTCATTGAAAAACTTATTCCAAACTCGCGGTTAGTTATTTTTTTAATTTCATAGATATCCGGCATACCATCTTTATTCATAAGAACAACCCGGTAAAAGCTTGTTCCTTTCAATGGGGCAGGGTCAGAAAATGAATAGCTTATTGGGTTTGAAGAATTACCTGCAGCCTGCAATTTTCCGATCTGCTTAAACTGCATATCCCGGCCCGCTCTTTCAATGGTGAAAAAATCGGTATTGGACTCAAGGTTGGTGGTCCAATCCACAACGACCTGTTTATTCTTTAACAACACATCATACTTGCCGATAGTAGCAGGAAGATTCCCTGCCGCACTGCTGGTATATTGAATCATCCATTCGGTGATATGTTTTTGAAAAACATTATCCGGAAGGGTTTTCCAGTTTATATCGTATACTGTAGAAAAAATATCATGAGGAAAAAAGTCGTTATAAATTGGCGTGAGATTGGCAGTAGCAACCGGAGAACCTGCGGGAGCATACTTATTAATTTCATTAGCCCAACCAGTGGTATTGGATGGATCACAACTCGGAAGCACATCTTGCCCGCAGTGTATGCCCCAATAGTGGATCAAATTAGAACCAATGTTATTGGAGCCAGCGGAATTGTAAGAAACACAGGTTGCCAGAGGAACTATACCCGCAATTCTCTTTGCGTTTTGGGGTGAAGATGACATGTAATCCATAAGAAAGTTCGATCCCAAACTAAGACCAGTAAGATAAATTCTACTGGCATCCACTTTATATTTATTTATTGCATAGGTTATAAAAGGAGCAAAATCTGCACCTGTTCCACCCAAATATTGAGGGGTAAGAATTATAAAGCTGTAGGTAGTACCATTGTTAACCACTGTTTCGGGAAACCTGTTTTGTTCAATTTTTATAGATAGCCCTTCGCATGCAGCTGTACATACAGATTGTTGACTATTCCCCGGTCCTTGTTTGTCCCTCCCATGAAAGCTAATTATTAAAGGATACTTTTTAGAATCATTAGGGTTATAGCCGTTAGGCAAAAATTCTACATAACCATTTATACTAGGTGAAATATTTTCATTCCAAACCATTCGTTGCCGATAAACTGGTTGCCAACAATCCGGGCATTGATTAATAGGTTGACTATAACTACCGATAGTAACAAAAACCAAAAATAATAAAAGAGATTGTTTCATGTACTGTTTTTGAATGGACCAAAAAAACTTGTTCAGTAAAAAACCATCACGCATATCGCGGGATGGTTTGGTTTTTATCTAAGATGGAAAATATGTTACAGTTTAATAAACTTTTTCGTTTCTGAAAAATTATTTCCCTGAATAATAAGATAATAAATACCCGAGGTAAATCCTTCAATTGTAATTGGCATATTCAAGTAACCTGAACTAAAATTACCTGCCCATGATTGTATTGTTTTGCCATTAATATCGCGAATGATGAAACTCAGTCGCTGTGCTTTTTCCAACTCAAATGCAAGCTGAAGAGATTTACTGGCTGGAACAGGGCTTATTGATATGGTGGCGCCAAACTGCTTTCCAACAATTTTTTTAATATCATAATATTCTTTTACACCATCGAGGTTTACCAAAATAAGCCTGTATAATGAAGTTCCCTTCATGACTTCACTATTATCAGCAAAAGAATAGTTTGTAGGATTGGATGAATTGCCGGAGGCTTTTACACGGCCGATCTCTTTAAACCTTTGGTCGGGCCCGGCCCTTTCAATAATAAAATAATCGGTGTTTGATTCTAAAGTTGTTGTCCATCGGGTAATAACCTGTTTATCTTTTAATGTTACTTCGTAGTTGCCAAGAGTGGCTGGCAAAGAACCTGCTGCCGAACTTGTGAATTGTAACATCCACTCAAGTATATTTTTTCCATTTTCAGTCCAGGAAGATTCCCAAACTTTAATAATATCATGATTAAAGTTCGGATTGTAAACCGGTGTAACGGTTAATCTTCCAAAAGGGTTTCCTTGAGGCGACGCAGCAATAATGGCGTTTGCCCATCCTATTGTATTATTTGGGCTACACACATTATCTTGTACAGATGTTAATCCCCAGTATCTAACACCATTTGATACAATATTATTTACTCCATTTGAATTTGATGAGTTACAAGTTGCCAGTGGAGTTATTGCTGCTATTCTTTTTGCATTTGCAGACGAAGAACTCATATAATCCAGAATAACACTTGAACCTTTACTGTTGCCGGTTAAATAGATTCGCGATTTATCCGCTTTTGGGTAATTAGCAACTGCATAATTCAGCATTCCCAATAAATCAGTCCAGTTTCCATTAGGCTCCGAATATTGTGGCGTAAGCACAATAAACGAATAATTCTGTCCATTTACAGTTTCGAAATCGTTAACCTTGTTATCTTCAATTTTCAACGGTAACCCTTCACAAATTGCTAGGCAAAGCCAATAAGGATCGTTGCCTGGACCAGCCCCACCACGACCATGCATATTAATAATCAGGGGATGTTTCTTTGTTGAATTAGCGTTATAGTCTTTAGGTAACAATTCAGCATAACCATTCACATTTGTTGAAATATTCACATTGGCAACCAGCCTATGACGATAAATTGGTACCCAGCAACTGGGGCATTGATTCACCTGGGCATTTAGCTCCTGCAGTGAGCAAACAATGAATAACGTAACACAAATAAATTTTAAAAATAAATTTTTAGTAGAAAGAATCATAGCCTTTGTTGGTTTAGTATTACATATGGTAGTGATCCCAAATGCGGGTTCAGAAAAAAACAGGGTAAACTGTTTAAAGAGGGGCGAGATTAGGGTGAATTCGGAAGGTACAAGAATGAAAATAAAACTTGTTAAGAATTTGCAAACACAGTGCCATAAATAGAAGACCTCTATTCTTTTTTCTTAACAACTGTCAATTTCTTTTTTTAAAACCGGAAATGATTAAAATGATCAGTGATTTTTTCAGGCTTTTTATTCCTGTTATCTTCGCACGGAAATAAAATTTTTAGCGTTGTATAACCAGTATTTCATCCACTTTTCGTAGAAATCAATATGAGAAACTATTTACTATTATTTTTTTTACTTCTTTCTGGCCTTGGATTAACTGCTCAAAAGCCTGGATATTCAATCAATATAACTCTTAAGCCCTATAAAAATTCTTACGTTTATCTGGGTTATTATTATGGCGGAAAAAAAGCCCTGGCCGATTCTGCAATGCTTGATGCAAATAGTAAGGGAGTTTTTAAAGGGAAGCTTCCCTTAAATGGCGGAATTTATTTTATAGTATCGCCCCGAAAAGAAATTCTTTTTGAGGCCCTCATCGATAAACAACAACATTTTTCAATAATAGCTGATACTACCAAAATTCCTTCGGGGGTAGTATTTGTAAATTCAAACGATAACCTGCTTTTTCAACAATACACCAGCTTTGCCACTAAAACAGGCGAAGCAGCCAGTAAAGCATCGAAGGAATTAACTACCGTTAGAACCATTAAAGATTCTCTTGCTATCAGAGCACAACTCAAGAAATTAGGAGATCGGATGATGGTTTATCGCGATAGTATTAACAAAAAATATCCTGCCTCTATTTTATCTGCCATGTTCAGGGCTATGAAAGAACCAATTGTTCCTCCATCAGCAAAACATCCGGGTGGTAAATATGATTCAACCTATGCTTACCAGTATTTCAAAACTCATTTCTGGGATGGCGTAGAATTTGGTGATGAACGATTGATTCGAACCCCATTTTTTGAACCTAAAGTGGAAAGATACTTTCGTGACCTGGTAGCACCTCATCCAGATTCCATAATAAGGGAGGCTGATAAAATGATTCTTTATTCAAGAGGAAGTAAAGAAATGTACAAATTCTTTATGGTATATTTTGTTCAGAAATATGTAAATCCTGAGTTTATGGGACAGGACGCTGTTTTTGTTCACCTGTTTGAAAAATACATCAACACCAATCAAACAGATTTTTTTACAGAACCCTATAAGGAATTTATGACCAAAAGGGCTTATAGCATAATGGCAAACCTTATTGGCCGGCCTGCTGCAAACCTGGAAATGGTAGATACCCTTGATAAGCCGACTCCGCTTTACAATATTAAGTCGGATATGATAGTACTTTGTTTTTGGGACCCTACCTGTAGTCACTGCAAAGAAGTGGTACCAAGGCTTGATTCTATTTATCATACCAAATGGAAGCAACAGGGGGTTACTCTTTATGGAGTAATGACGGATGGGGGTAAAGAAGAATGGATGAAATATATTAGGGAGCATAACCTGAAAGACTGGACCCACGTATATCAATTACCTTCGAAAGAAGTTGAAGACAATGCAGCGGGGAGACCTTCATACAAACAACTGTATGATGTTTTTCAAACACCCCTTTTGTATTTGCTCGATAAAGACAAACGTATTGTTGCAAAAAAATTAACCTTTGAACAGTTAAACGAAGTGATAGACCTAAAGATTAAAAAAACACCATCCAATTAAAACCAACACAGTGCTTAAAAATCAATTCCTTTTAGTGATCATTTTATTGGTAGCCATTACTACTAATTCACAAACACTTTTTTCCTTCGGTTCAAAAAAGGTAAGTCGTGAAGAATTTTTAAAAGCGTTCAACAAGAATAATGCAGAAGTTAAGCCTACCGGGGAGGCATACCGCGAATACCTCGATCTGTACATCCGTTTTAAAATAAAAGTACAGGCAGCACTCGATCTTAAATTAGATACCCTGCCTACTCAATTAGCAGAATTAAAAAGTTTTCGTAGTCAGGTAGCTAATAACTATATGAACGATGAAGCAAGTATGAACCTACTGATCGAAGAGGCATTGCAACGCAGTACTAAAGATATTCAGGTATCGCATATTTATGTTCAGTTACCAACCGAAGCTAGTCCGGCAATTGTACTAAAAGCACAAGAAAAAATAAACCTTGCGTATAACCGATTATTAAAAGGAGAAGAGTTTGAAAAGGTAGCTGTTGCATTGTCTGAGGATCCTGCCATCAATACCAACAATGGAAATATTGGATACATAACTGCTTTTGTTTTACCCTACGATCTTGAAAGCCTCGGATACAATACACTCCTGAATAAATTTTCAAAGCCCTATCGCAGTAAAATCGGATTTCATATATTCAAAAAAACGGCAGAACGACCAGCAATTGGTAAGATGCGCGCCGCGCAAATTTTGATTGCATTTCCTCCCGATGCCACATCGGCACAAAAACAACGGGCAGGCCTATTGGCAGATTCGTTGTATCGGGCGTTAAATAACGGTGCAGAGTTTAAACAACTGGCCCAGCGATTCAGTAATGATAATTTAAGCTATCAAAATGGTGGTGAGATGCAGGAGTTTGGTACGGGCCGCTATGCACCGGAGTTTGAAAACGCAGCTTTCGCATTAAGTAAGGATGGAGATATTTCTCCACCCATCGCAAGTTCATATGGGTATCATATCATCAAACGCCTTTCAATAAAGCCGGTTTTAGCGGATAAGAATAATAAAACTATTTGGGATGACTACCGTCAAACAATAGCCCAAAATGATCGCATGGAGGTTTCTAAAAAATTATTGTTAAAAAAAATACTTCAACAAACAGGGTATAAAAAAAATCCGGTAAATCAAAAATCTCTTGATAGGATTACCGATAGTTTATTAACCAGTAAAACCCCACCTGCATTGGCTGATGTTAAAGGGAATACCGTTCTTTTTGAATTTACAAACCAAAAAATTAAGGTACAGGATTGGATAAATTATTTAGAGGCTGCCCGATCTGTACAAAGTATTACTGCAGGCAAAACAAAGCCCCAATTGTTTGAGCAGTTTGTTGAAACTACTGCGCTTGAATATTATAAGGAGCACCTCGAAACATATAACAAAGAGTTTGCCTACCAATTAAAAGAATTTAAAGAAGGAAATCTTTTGTTTGAAATTATGCAACGAAAAATTTGGGATATGGCTTCCTCCGATACTATCGGGCTTAAAAAATATTATGGTGATCACCAGGCTAATTATTGGTGGGAAACAAGTGCTGATGCATTAATTCTTACAGCGTCAAATGATTCTATTGCTGAAGTAGCGAAATTAAACCTACCCGCTCACTATAGCGACTGGAGGTTGCTTATCGATAAAAGCGAGGGCACCTTACTGGGAGATTCTGGTCGGTTTGAATTGGGACAATTACCTGTTGTGGAGAAAACTGCTTTTTCAACCGGGCTCATCACAGCTCCTATAAAAAATGAAGCAGATAATAGTTCTACTTTTTGTTATATTCTAAAACTTTATAACAACCGGGAACCAAGAAGCTTTAATGATGCACGTGGATTTGTTATTAACGATTACCAAAATTTTCTTGAAGAAAAGTGGGTTTCATCTCTAAAGAAAAAATACCCGGTAATTATCGATGAAATGGTATTTAAGAAACTTCCGATGAAATGAGATATGGGAATAAAGAATTCCGAAGTTGCACCCTAGTAATTGAAAAGTACAAAAGTCTGCAATTCACAATTCATTATTGACTTTTACACAAGTTCCTTCACCACATTTGCAATGATGAGCGGTTTGCCCAATGTATAATAATGCAATACCTGTACGCCGTTTTTCTTTAGATCTCTCGATTGATGCAATAACCATTCAGCTCCTAATTTTTCAACTTCTTCATCGGTTTTGCATTTAAGCATTTCGTTTGACAGGTCAGTTGGTAAATCAATATGAAATGTTTTGGGAAGCATCGTTAATTGTTTGCGGTTGTACACTGGCTTTAGACCTGGAATAATAGGAACGGTAATTCCGATATCGCGGCATGCTTTCACAAAAGTATAATATTTAGAGTTGTCGAAAAACATTTGAGTAACAATATAATCGGCACCGGCATCTACTTTCTTTTTCAGGTATTGTAAGTCAGTATCCATATTGGGAGCTTCAAAATGTTTTTCAGGATAACCTGCTACACCAATACAAAATTTAGTTTTCTGCGTATTCTTTAATTCATCTTCCAGATATACCCCTGCGTTTAAATTGACCACTTGTTGTAAAAGGTCGGTGGCATATTTATGACCTCCCGGTTCTGCTTCAAAAGACGTTTCGTTTTTTGCAGCATCTCCTCTTAATACCAATACATTATCGATACCGAGATAATGTAAATTAATCAAGGCATCTTCTGTTTCATTAATTCCAAAGCCTCCACATATCAGGTGAGGAACAGTATCTACATTATACTTATTCATAATTGCTGCACAAATACTTTCTGTACCTGGTCGTTTACGAATAATTACTTTTTGAAAACTACCATCAGCATTTTTTTTGAATACATGTTCGCTACGGTGATAGGTAACGTTAATAAAAGATGGTTTGAATTCCATGAGCGGATCAAGGTGATTGTATAAAGCACCGATTCCTTTTCCTTTTAAGGGGGGTAGCACTTCAAACGAAATGAGTGTGCCTTTGGCCTGGTTTATATGATCGATAACTTTCATTAACAGTTCTATTTGAGTGCAAACTTAGGTAAGGATTTGCGTTATTGCAAATGGCTGTTAAATTGACAACCGAAAGCGATTCTGTTTGGAATTGTTCCGGTATTTTTGCCTCTCAAGTTTTTTTAATGAGCGAAATATATACAAAGGAGCTGATAAAAGCATACGGAACCAGAACAGTTGTAAATAGCGTTTCTATTAATGTTAAACAAGGTGAAATTGTTGGACTACTCGGACCTAATGGCGCTGGTAAAACCACTACCTTTTATATGGTGGTAGGCTTGATAAAACCAGATCAGGGAAAAGTTTTTTTAGATGAGGCGGAGATCACCAAAATGCCGATGTATAAAAGGGCTCAACTGGGTATTGGGTACTTGCCCCAGGAAGCAAGTGTATTTAGAAAGATGAGTGTGGAAGATAATATCAAGGCTATTTTGGAAATGACCAATCTCCGAAAAGCTGAACAAAAAGAAAAACTGGAAGCACTACTCGATGAATTTAATCTTCATCATGTTCGAAAAAATATAGGCGACCGATTAAGTGGTGGAGAAAGAAGAAGAACTGAAATTGCCCGTGCATTAGCCGTTGATCCTAAATTTATTTTGCTTGATGAACCTTTTGCAGGAGTAGATCCCATTGCCGTAGAAGATATTCAATCGGTAGTTGCCCGGTTAAAACATAAAAATATTGGTATTCTTATAACTGATCACAACGTTAATGAAACGCTTTCCATCTGCGATCGGGCTTATTTACTCATTGAAGGAAAGATATTCCGTCATGGAACGGCAGAAGAATTAGCCGATGATGAACAGGTACGCAGGCTTTATCTTGGAAGAAATTTTGAATTAAAGCGAAAAGATTATTTGCATGAAGAAGCCCAACGCAATGCAGATACTCAGTACCAAAGTTCAGATTCTTCCGATCAATAGTATGGCACGGTTAGAGGGTTAACTTTATGATGCCAGGAAATAAAATCATGTATCAATTGCAGGGGGATCACTTTTTCTTCTTTAATTAAAATGCTATGAACATTAAGGTAGTTGCATTTGATGCTGATGATACACTTTGGATTAATGAACCCTATTTTCAGGAAACAGAGCATCAATTTTGTGCGTTGTTACAGGACTATCTTCCCCACCATAGTTTATCTCAGGAATTATTTAAGACGGAAATGCAAAACCTTTCTTTGTATGGATACGGTGTTAAAGGATTTATGCTTTCAATGGTGGAAACTGCCTTGCGTGTTTCTAACAATACAATTTCCAATAAGGGACTGGAAAAAATTATTCAATTTGGTAAAGAACTTTTAGAGAAACCAATTGAATTGGTAGAGGGGATAGAGGAAGTTTTACATGTATTAAAAAGCAGGTACCGTATTGTTGTTGCTACAAAAGGTGACTTACTTGACCAGGAACGTAAACTAAAAAAATCGGGACTGGAATTTTATTTTCACCATATTGAAATAATGAGTGATAAACAGGAAGCAGACTACCGAAAACTAATAAAACATCTTGATATAAAACTAGAAGAGTTTTTAATGATTGGCAATTCCTTAAAGTCGGATATAATGCCAGTGCTTGGTATTGGTGGGCATGCCATACATGTTCCTTTTCATATAACCTGGGCACATGAAAAAGTAGAACAAACTATAGAGCATGTAAATTTTAGACAAGTACTCACCATAAAAGATATTTTACCTCATCTTCTTTTATAATTATTTTTAGAATGCTTATTTTAAAATGAGCACTTCATGAATTATCAGTCGCTTCCAAAAATTGAGTTGCATCTTCACTTAGATTGTTGTTTGAGTTTTACAGTTGTTCAAAAACTGAAACCGGGTATTAGATATGAAGACTATCTTGATTCATTTGTTGCGCCTCCTAAATGTACCGATCTGGCGGATTATATAACCCGCGCTATTCATGGTTGTGAATTGATGCAAACCAAAAAGCAATTGCGATTGGTTACCCTTGATTTGTTTGAACAGTTACAGGCAGATAATGTGATTTATGCTGAAATGCGTTTCGCTCCTTTACAACATATTTTTGGTGGGCTTAAAGTTACAGAAGTGATACAGACGGTTAATGAAGCGGTAGAAGAAGGAATAACAAAAACAGGTATAGAAGCCCGGATTATTTTATGTACCCTTCGGCATTATTCTTCATCGCAAAGTATGGAAACGGTACAATTGGTTAACGAATTCAAAGATACGTTTGTGGTTGGATTTGATATTGCTGCCGATGAAGCCGGCTTTCCTATTAACAATCATATTGAGGCCTTCCAATTTGCAAGAAACAATAATATTTTTTGTACCGCTCATGCGGGGGAAGCAAAAGGTGCAGATAGTGTTTGGGAAACCCTGGAACATTTTCGTCCCTCCAGAATTGGCCATGGAGTTCGCAGTACTGAGGATAACTCATTGCTTGAATATCTAAAGCAACAAAATATTCATCTCGAAGTATGCCCCAGCAGTAATGTTCAAACGAATGTATTTGATACCATACAAAATCATAGTGCCGATATTATTTATAATTCCGGAGTATCTATGAGCATTAGTACCGATGCCCGAACAATTACTCCTGTAACCTTAGCCAATGAATATACTTTATTGGAAAAAGTATTTAATTGGAAGCAAGCGCATTTTTTGAAATGTAATCTCGAAGCAATTGAACATGCTTTTATTAATGAAGAGTTGAAACAACTATTGAAGAAGAAAATTAGCAATGCGTATTTAAAATAGAAAAGCAACTTTCTAATTCTTTATTTTTCTTTCTTCATTTCATTCTGTACATTGCTTCGAACGCATGAAAATTTTATCTCCGGCCATATCATCTTTAGCCCGCTTAAGGTTTTGGCGCATTGAAGCCTGGACCCGTAACCCAATAGATGCGCAGCGGGAGGTTTTACAAGACCTTGTTACCTCCGCTCAATACACTGAATTTGGAAGAAAGTATAATTTTTCAAAGTTGTTTAATCTCCGTGCCTTTAAACAAGCAGTACCAATTCAGGAATACGAGGATTTGAAACCTTATATTCAGCGTATCATGAAAGGAGAACAAAATATTTTATGGAATACTCCCATTCATTGGTTTGCTAAAAGCAGTGGAACTACCAGTGATAAAAGTAAATTTATACCTGTTAGTGATGAAAGCCTGGAGGATTGTCATTATAAAGCAGCAAAAGATATAATTACGTTGTATTATAATTTCAATCCGGAATCTGATTTGTTAATGGGTAAAGGATTGGTAATCGGTGGCAGCCATACGGTGCATCAACTAAATGAAGAAACACATTATGGTGATTTGAGTGCCGTACTGTTACAGAACTCTCCGTTTTGGGGGCATTGGATACGGACGCCCGAACTGAGTATTGCGTTGATGGATGAATGGGAAACCAAGATTGAAAAGCTCGCTCAAAATACGATTCTTGAAAATGTAACGTCTATTTCGGGTGTGCCTACCTGGACGATGGTATTGTTTCGGCGGATATTAGAGATGACTGGAAAAAAAACAATGAACGAAGTATGGCCGCAACTTGAATTATATATTCATGGTGGCGTATCTTTTGTACCCTATAAAGAACAGTTTCAGAAGATTATTGGTAAAGACATTCATTATTTAGAAATGTATAATGCCAGCGAAGGATTTTTTGCAGCGCAGGATAAACCAGGTGATGATGGAATGTTGTTATTTACGGATCATGGTATATTTATGGAATTTATGCCGATGGAGGAATATGGTAAATCCAATCCACAAACCATCGGATTGCAGGATGTGGAGGTAGGTAAAAATTATGCGTTGGTGATTTCTACCAACGGTGGATTATGGAGATACCTGATTGGAGATACTATTCGTTTCACCACATTAGCACCGTATCGTATCAAAGTTAGTGGCAGGGTAAAACATTATATCAACGCATTTGGAGAAGAAGTGGTTGTTGATAACAGTGATAAGGCTATTGCACAAGCTTGCGAAAAAACAGGTGCCATTGTAAATGATTATACAGCAGCCCCTGTTTATTTTACTGAAGAAGGAAACGGTGCACACGAATGGTTAATTGAATTTGAAAAAGAACCGGGCGATATGCCTTTATTTATTATTGAATTGGACGCCTCACTTCAGTCTGTTAATAGCGATTACGAAGCCAAGCGCTATAAAAATATTGCACTTCGGTTACCGGTGGTTCATTCATTAAAGAAAGGAGTATTCACCAATTGGTTGAAAACAAAAGGGAAGTTAGGCGGGCAGCATAAAGTACCCCGGTTAAGCAATGATCGGAAATACATGGAAGAAATTATGAGCCTGAATTTATAATCACTTTTACATGGCGCAAACAATTACTTGTAAAAATTGTAAGAACCAATTTGTTGGGAAATTTTGTAACCAGTGTGGCGAAAAGGTGTACAACGAGGAGAATAAAAAGATTAGAAATATTTTTGGAGAAGTATTTCATTTCGTTACTCATTTTGATGGCACTTTTCTTACATCGTTTAAAACATCTCTCACAAAACCAGGAAAATTATCGGTTGATTTTTGCAATGGCATTCGAAAAAAATACTTTAAGCCTATTCCATTTTTTTTGTTGATAGTAGTTTTGTATTTGCTTTTCCCAAAATTTAAGGGACTTAATATGAACGCTGATACCTATGTGTCGGAGCAATATGGTTTCTCATGGTTATCGATCCCGGTATTTAAAGCCAAAATGAAAAAATATGGAGTAACCTATGAGGAAATGGCTCATCGATACGATGGGAGGTCCCCCAAGGTCTCAAAGTTCTCCCTATTGTTATTGATCCCGCTTGCTGCAGGTGTATTGGCATTACTTAACTTAAACAAGCGAAAACCTTTTTATGATCATTTTATTTTAGCGGCTGAAATGATTTCATTTTTTATTTTCTTACAGTTTTTAGCATTACCATTTATAAATTTTTTGGTTGAGAAAGTTCATCCACCTGCCATTTCGGTATTTTATGATGGCTCCTGGGTTAATTGGATTACACAAATCATTTCGGCCTTATTTGTGATTATCGCTGTAAGAAATTTTTATCAGGAAAAATACTGGCTGTCTATTTTGAAGGGCCTGCTTTTTTATATTGTTTTTGTGGTAGGTATTAAATATATCTATTCAGTAGTCGTGTTTTTAGTGACAATGTTATTTATTTAGAAATATTGCCTGTTTTACCCGACGAATGTGCGATAAGTATGAGCTGTTTTTTTTATTTTCGACTTTAATTATACTCAAATGAAATTACTCGACAATAAAGTTGCTATTATTACGGGTGCTGCCCGCGGAATCGGAGAAGCTATTGCAATAAAATTTGCCGAATATGGAGCACATATTGCGTTTACCTATATAAGTGATAGCAGCGCTGAAAAAGCAACTGTATTAGAAGAAAAACTAAAAGCTTTAGGTATAAAGGCAAAAGCGTATCAATCGAATGCCGGAGATTTTGCTCAATGCGAATTATTTGTAAATGATGTGTTGAAAGAATTTGGCACCGTTGATATTTGTGTGAACAATGCTGGTATTTCAAAAGATAATTTATTATTACGCATGACTCCCGAACAATGGGACGAAGTAATAAAAGTAAATCTCAATAGCGTATTTTATATGACCAAACAAGTAATAAAGCCAATGATGAAAGCAAGGAGCGGAAGTATAATAAATATGAGTTCTATAATTGGGGAAACGGGTAATGCCGGGCAAAGTAGTTATGCAGCAAGTAAGGCTGGAATCATCGGATTTACAAAAAGTGTAGCGAAAGAATTAGGCAGTAGAAATATTCGTTGTAATGCCATTGCACCTGGTTTTGTAGAAACAGATATGACCAGTTATTTAAAAGAAGGCGAAGCTGCAGATAAATATAGAGCTGCTATTCCATTGGGAAGATTTGCTACGGGAGAAGATATTGCCAATGTTTCCTTGTTTCTTGCTTCTAATATGGGATCCTATATAACCGGGCAAGTGATCAGTGCATGCGGAGGATTGAATATTTAATAGTAGGGTCATACCATTTTATTTCTTGTTTTTAAATAATAATGCCATAATAAACAACAGGCAATCGATCTATAAGGCCGCCATTTTTCCGCTAACGCAAGCACATACTCTTTCGTAGTATTGTTTGGTAATTGTTTTACTTCTTTTAACGCATTCATCATAGCAAGATCACCGGTAGGAAATACATCTGCCCTCTTCAAAACAAATAGAAGATAAACATCTACGGTCCAATCTCCAATTCCCTTTATTTTTTTTAATTCAGTTCGAATTAATTCATCTGGAAGAGGCGCTAATTTTTTAAGTTGTAATTGTTTGGATTCAATTGCTTCTGCTAAAGCCCTTGCATAAATAGTTTTTTGTCGACTAAAATAACAGGCACGTAGTTCTGCATCGGTTAATGCTAATATTTTTTTTGGTGTAATTATTCCAATATAATTTTTTAACTTGATGAATGCTGCTTTAGCCGATGCGAGCGAAACCTGTTGTTCAAGAATAATATGTATTAAAGAGGCAAAGCTGTTAGACCTTGACCATAATGGTGGGTAACCATGACTGGCAATTATTGTCTGAAATTTTTTATCTTTTTTAGAAAGCTGATTGCATAAGTTTTTAAAACTAGTGGCGTCAAACGTATTCATAGAGTAAAAATAAAAAACCTCCCTGAAGGAGGTTGAAAATATAATGGCGAGAAGTAGGCAATCAAGGTTCAATCACCCGCATAAAAACACGGAAGCCTACTTCGGGAGAAGATATTGAATAGTTAATGGTGCTTTGAATACGTACGTCATAACCGGTTGAATGAAAACTTCCACCTTTTGCAATTCCTGTTTCGGCTACCATTTCAGCAACGTTCCCGGAAAAATTATAAATACCAAAAGGTCCAGGGGAAAAAGAATTAACCGGCGACGTATATACTGCCCGATCATTAAGTTCTTGTTTGGTGAACTCGGATAATATTTTATATGATTTGGTTTCTATATCGTAGGAAATACTCTGATCACCCAAGGATCTGAAATTACAAAGAAAAGCTCCGTTCTTATCGCGTAAGTAATAATTGTTCCAGGGATACATTCTGTTTTTGTTTCCATTTCCAGCTACGGCGATCCATAGTTCTTCAGAAGGGAGGAAAAATTGTACTTTTTTAAATTTTCTTTTTGGATCTGCAAGGTATTGTTCCGTTAGCCAATTGCAGTAAGCTATCGCCCCCTGCTGGCTGATATTAACCACCGGATAATTTGAATACGCGGGGTGACGATGATAGTAAGTTGTCATGGGTGATGAATAAGAACCTAACATAGACCAACCCGTTGAATCAATCATCGCAGTTGTATATAATTCGGATCCTTTTTCTTTAAGGGATTGAAGAAATGTAATGTACTCCTGATTAGAGGTTTCATATTTATTTACAAAGAGGGTGTCATTGATGCGGGCAAGGTTCTGTTGAATACTTTTGGCACTCATAGAAAAGAAAAGTGGCTTGTTATAGGAAGTTGCCATAACCATCATAATCAATAATGCTAAGAGCCTAAAAAATTTATACTTCATACAACTCATTTTTATTGTTAACGATTAGAACAAACAAACTGTTCAAAACTTGAGTTAACGAGAATTATTTCTTATTGAATTTTTGAATAGCCTCCCGGGTAAATTTACTCAACACTAACTTACCACTTATAGCTGCTCTTTCCAAAAGTAATTGATCCCAATGCTCGGTTCCTTTCCAAAAAACTTTTTTTAATTCGGCCATGGCTACCGGGTTTGAATGAACGAGTGTATCGGCTAACCTGCGGATCGCTTCATCCATTGCCTCGTTGTTGGAATGTACTTCAGCAAACAATCCTTTTCGTTTGGCCCATTCTGCATTGCGCCACAGAGAAGCATCTATTGCCAATTGTGAAAATGCGGAAACACCTGTTTTTCGTTCAATGACTGGTCCAACAACAAAAGGCCCAATACCCACTACCAGTTCACTTAGCTTTATTTCTGCAGCTTCGGTTGCAATGGCATAATCGGCAGCCGCAGCAATACCCACACCACCACCTACGCATTTACCATGAATACGTGCAATGATAAATTGCGGGCACTTACGCATGCAGTTTATAACATGAGCAAAACCACTAAAAAACTGAAGACCTTCTTCTTCCGTTTTTATATTCAGCAATTCATTAAAAGAAGCACCAGCGCAAAATGTTTTTTCACCTGCCGAACGAAGGATGATCAACTTTGTTTCTTCATCATTTCCCGCACCATGAATTTTTTGTGCCAGTTCTTCCAGTAATTTACCCGGTAATGAATTGCTTTGCGGATGAAAAAATTCAATAGTGGTAATGCCTTTGTGAAAAGATGATGTAACGTATGCCCCCATATGAAATTTTTGTCTTTTATTATTTATCTCTTTTTACTCTTTCCTCTTTGATCTCTTTTCTCTTTGATCTCTTTTCTCCTTCGTCTCTTCGCATTATTGGCAAAGAGGTTAAAGAGAAAGGAGGAAGAAAGAGTACTACGAAAAAACGCTCAAACATTTATTGTCTCTTCTCTTTGATCTCTTTTCTCCTTCGTCTCTTCGCATTATTGGCAAAGAGGTTAAAGAGGAAGGAGGAAGAAAGAGTACTACAAAAAAACGCTCAAACTTTTATTGTCTCTTCTCTTTGATCTCTTTTCTCCTTCGTCTCTTAGCTTTATTGGCAAAGAGGTTAAAGAGAAAGGAGGAAGAAAGAGAACCACAAAAACATTTTCAAACTTCTAATGTCTTTCCTCTTTGGTCTCTTTTCTCCTTTGTCTCTTAGCATTATTAGCAAAGAGGTTAAAGAGAAAGGAGGAAGAAAGAAAACCTTTGTATATTAAGCCTTCTCTTCAATACTTTCCCGTCCAAAATTATTAAAAACACGATAGATACCGTTTTTCATTAGATCAACATTAAAATTAAGTAACATACCATGCTTAAGACCCAGCAAAGAAAGATACGTGCGTACCTGTTTAAAGTAAACTGGCGGTAAAGGATGAATAGATTTGATTTCAAGAACAAGCTTATTTTCTACCAACAGATCGATTCTATAAGCATTTCTCATTGACAATTCTTCATAATTTAAGGATAGAATTTTTTGCCGATCTACCTTCAATCCAAATTTTTCTAATTCATAATGTAAGATTTCTTCATATACTTTTTCGAAACATCCTGGTCCCATCTTTGAGTGAATTTTGACACACAAATCAACTACTATCCCGGTTAGTTCATTAATTTTCATGCGAAGTCATTTTTAGTTTATGGACTTCGCTTTTTTTAAGGTTTGCGTTCTTTGAAACAAAGTTACTATACTATAAATACAAGGCTATAAGAAATTTAAGCCTAACTTCTATCCTCTTTTCTCCTTGTACCCTTAGCTTTTTAGCAAAGAGATCAAAAGAGAAAGGAGGATGAAAGAGAGGTTGAATACTGTGATGTCACAAGTCGAGTGTCTCTTTTCTTCTTTATCTCTTTTCTCC